>CAOKRC010000015.1 GCA_948471035.1 uncultured Clostridium sp. | reverse complement strand
GATTTAAAACAAGTATTAAAATATGCAGAAAATGATGAGAAAACTATTGATAAAAATGAAAAAACTATGTATGTAACAGGAGTAAATTGTAAAGCAGAAACAGCTTATGAAGAAATGTGGGAAGTACAAAATAGATTTGATAAGACTACAGGAAATATTGCATATCACGCATACCAAAGTTTTAAAACAGGAGAAGTTTCGCCAGAATTAGCACATAAAATTGGAGTAAAACTTGCAGAAAAGATGTGGAGTGAATATCAAGTAGTAGTTGCAACACATTTTAATACAGACACATATCATAACCATTTTGTAGTAAATTCAGTTAATATGTTTACAGGCAAGAAGTTCGACTGTAACAAACGAGCATATTATCATTTCAGAGAGTTATCAGATGAACTATGTAGAGAATATGGACTAACAGTTATTGAAAAACCAACAGGAAAAACACCAAGAAGTATATACTTTGCAGAAAAACGAGGAGAGCCAACAAAGTATAATGTAATAAGACAAGCTATTGATGAAGCAATGCAAATGTGTATAAATTATGGACAATTCAAAAAGATTATGCTTAAAAAAGGTTATATTATAAATGATGACTATAACAGAAAATATCCAACAATTCGTTCAATAAATGATAAAAAAGCAGTCAGAATGTATCATTTAGGAGAACAGTATTTGCCAAAGAATATTGCGAACAAAATTGAACACAATCCATATTATTATCAAAATAGATATATGGAATTTATACACCCTAAAAAGAGAAAACAAAAATATAAAGTTTATAAATATAAAGGTAAATTCAAAGACATTAGTAAAATTAAAGAAATTGATGTGCTATTTCTACTGATATTTCATTTATTAGGATTACTACCAAAACGAGAAAATTATCAGCCACTATCTCCAGAAATGAAACAAGAAGTAAGAAAAATGGAACGATATTCTGCTGAAATTAGACTTATTGTAAGCGAAAAACTAAAAACAACAGAAGATGTAAAAGATTATATTTCACGAACTGAAAAGGATATTGATAATGTTACTAATTTAAGGCAGAAATACAGAAATAAGCTAAGAAATTGTACAGATGATAAATTAATACAAGAATACAAAGAAAAGCGAAATGAATGCACTACAATACTAAATAAGTACAGAAAAAATCTAAAAATAGCAAACTATATTTTAGAAGATACACCAAAGGTTAAAGAAATAATAAAAATTGAAATACAAATGAAAAATGGACAAGAAGATATTACTAAAACAAAGAAAAGGGACAAAAATGCAAGATAAGAATGTTAAAGGCTGTTATAATAAAGGTAACAGCCTTTAACTGTTTATAAGGAAATATCAATAAAAAGCTATGAAAATATTGTAAATTGTGATATAAATATAGATAAAGATTTAAAAGTTAGGAAGTAATTATGGAATATATAGATATATTTGATGAGAATAATAATCCAACAGGAGAAATAAAAGAAAAAGCACAAGCACACGAAGATGGTAATTTTCATAGAACAGCACATATTTGGATTATGAATGATAAAAAAGAACTATTATTGCAAAAGCGAAGTGCAACAAAGAAATCTCATCCTAATTGTTGGGATATTTCTGGAGCAGGACATATACGAGCAGGAGAAAGTGTAATAAATGGAGCAATTAGAGAATTAAAAGAGGAATTAGGAGTTGAGGCAAAAGAAAAAGATTTACAATATATTTCAACAATAAAAAGTACGAAGAATCCTAAAAATATGGAATTTGGATATGTATATTTATTAAGATGTAATAAGAAAATTGAAGATTATATTTTTGAAGATGAAGAAGTATCAAAAGTTAAATATGTTCATTTTGAAGAACTAGAAAAAATGGTTGAAGAAAGAGTAGATGGATTACTTATACACGAAGAAGAATATAACATATTATTTGAATTTATCAGAGAAAATATTAGGAGGATAGAATGCTAGCAAATAAGTTAAAAGTTGGAGATACAATAGGAGTGATTGCTCCAGATAAAGCTTTAAAAAGTAAAGATATAAAACCTTTAGAAAATGCAACTAAGTATTTTGAAAGTTTAGGGTTAAAAGTAAAATATGGGAAATATTTATTTTCAGAAGATAATTATTGTGCAGGAACACCAGAAGAAAGAGCAAAAGAATTAAATGATATGTTCAGTGATAAAGAAATTAAAGCAATATTTACAGTAAAAGGTGGAGATATGGTAAATGGAATATTACCATACATAGATTTTGAAAATATAAAAAACAATCCTAAAATCTTTTTAGGTATGAGCGATATTACAGTATTACTTTGTGCAATAAATAAGATGACTGAACTTATAACTTTTCACTGTCAAGATTATGTTTGGTTTGGAAAAGATGAAGTTACAGATTACGATAAAAATGAGATTATTGATAAATTATTTAATGGGAATAAGACTATTCTTCCTTATGAAGAAAGACAATTTATTAATTTTAAAAATAAAGAAATCAAAGGGAAAATATATGGAACTAATGTAAGATGTTTATTAAAGTTGTTGGGAACACCATATATGCCAAATTTAGAAAATGCAGTACTATTTTTAGAAGGGTTTCATTCAGATATTATACAGTGGAACTCAATGCTGGAACAATATAATCAAATGAATGCTTTTAGCAAAGCAGTAGTTTTTGGTTATATATATCAACTTCAGCACATAGAAAAAAATAAATACAGCATTGTAGATGAACTAAGAAAAATAAACTCAAATGTTCCAGTAATAAAAACTAATGATTTTGGACATATACACGGAAATAGTATTATTCCTATTGGTGCAGAAGTAACAATAAATGCAAATGACAAGAGTATAGTTGTTAGTGATTATTTAAAATAAAAAGGAGTCGATAAAAATGAAAGTAATAAAATATAATGATGCTTTAAAAGGCAAAAATAGTGAGAAGTGTAAAACTTTAGAATATTCATTTATGGATAAAGATATAGATTTAGGTATAGCAACAATTAAAGGAAGATATCCAGATGAGGGGTATGGTGTAAATCTTATAAGTAAAGAGCTAATATATGTTATGGAAGGAAGAGGAACACTAAATTTTGAAAATGAAAAAATTGAATTTTCAGAAGGAGATTCTATTTTAATAGAGCCTAATGAAAAATATTATTATGATACTGAATATTGTAAAATATCTATGTCTTGTACACCTGCGTGGTCAATAGAACAACATAAATTAGTAAAATAATGAAAGGAAATCATTGAAAAATGAATATTATAGATATTTATAATAAATACCATTTGCCAGAAAACTTACAAATGCATATGTTAAGAGTTGCTGCATGTAGTAATTTAATAATAGATAACTGGAAAGGAAAAGAAATAGATAAAAAGTCAATTATTAGAGTAAGTCTATTGCATGACATGGGAAATATGGTAAAAATACCAGAAGACTTTTCAAAAGATAGAGAATTTATAAAAATAAGAAAAAAGTATTTTGACAAATATGGAACTAATGACCATGAAATCAATTTAGAAATTGGAAAACAAGAGGGGCTAACTGAAAAAGAAATTATTATATTAGATGGAAAAAGGTCAAGAAAAAATGAAGAAACATTAAAATCAGATTCTTATGAAAGGAAAATTTGTGCTTATTGCGACCAAAGAGTAGCACCAGATGGAGTAGTAGGAATAAAAGAAAGATTAGAAGATGCAAAAGTTAGATATAAAGATAAACCATTATCTGTATGGTCTAATGAAGAAAAAGCAAACCATTTAATAGAATGTTCTTTAGGAATAGAAAAACAAATAATGGAGTATTGTAGTATAAAACCAGAAGATATAAATAATAGTGCTATAAAAGCATACATAGAAAAACTAAAAATGTACGAAATTTGAAAGTGAGGTATGTAAAAAATATGTCAAATGAACTTGAATTATTAGATGATGACTTTGTAAAAATTGTAAAAGATATTGAAAAGGATATTTTAGATACAAGATATAATATTATTTCAAAGGCAAATAAAGAAGTGGTTAATTTTTATTTAAGGCTTGGAAAAATAATTAGTGATAATGCTAAATATGGGAATAATTTTATTAATAGATTATCAGTAGCATTAAAATTAGATTTTCCAGATGAACAGGGCTTTTCGACTCGTAATTTAGCAAGAATGAGAAAAGTATATGAAGCATATAAAGATTTAGCTAGTATTCCAGAAGAATTGGAAATAATATCATGGTCTCAAAATTGTGTTTTAGTAGATAAAATTGAAGATATTGATAAAAGAGTTTGGTATGCTAAGCAAATTATTGAAAATGGTTGGTCTAAAACTGTATTAAGCCATCAAATTGATTTAGAATTATATGAAAGACAAGCATTGCCAGAAAAGATGACAAATTTTGATGATAAGCTACCTATTGCACAAAGCGAATTTGCAAGAGATATGATAAAAGATCCATATATTTTCGAACTAGCTAATATAGGAAAAAGAGCAAAGGAAAGAGATATTGAAAATGCAATGTTAGAAAGAATAAAGAATGTATTACTTGAATTAGGCAAAGGCTTTAGTTTTGTTGGAAATCAATATAAAATTTCAACAAATGATAATGATTATTATATAGATTTATTATTTTATCACTTGGATTTAAGATGTTTCGTGGTTGTAGAATTAAAAAACACAGAATTTAAACCTGAATATGTTGGACAATTAGGATTTTATGTAACAGCAGTTGATGAAACTTTGAAAAAGGAAACAGACAATGAAACAATAGGATTATTACTTTGTGAAGATAAAGATAAACTAACAGTTGAATGGTCTTTAAAAAGTGTAAATGCACCAATAGGAGTAGCTTCATATAAAGTAAAAAATGTTATTCCGCAAGAAATAATGGAGAAATTGCCAACTGAAGAAGAATTAAATTTATATATAAAAAAATTACCAAATGAGGAAATTGAAGAAGAAAATGATTAGTATTTTGAAATTTGCCACTGGTGGCAAATTTCATATATAGATTGTATGAGGAAAAAATGAAAGAATTAGATAATAAAATAAATTTAGGAAAAGTAACGAAAAATGACTTTAAAGAAAGTAAATCGATAACAATTTTAAGAGAAATTGTAGAGAAAAATCATAGAATTAAGGTAAGAGCAACTGAAGCTGATAAAATAGCAAATTTAGATGGTAAAGTAGTAATAATAGATAAAAATAAATTCGAAAGGATTTATATTGAAATACAAGTAAAAACATTACCAGAAAAATATAATTTGAAGAAACAGTATTCATATAGTTGTGATACAAAAGCTTTTAATGTAGTTTTAGAACATATTACATTTAACCCAGTTGTATTATTTTTGATTGATGAGCAAACAAATAGGGTATTTTGGAAATTAATTTCAAATGAATATGCAAAAAGTTTGAATATCGGAAATCAAGAAAAAAAGACAATATATTTTAATGATCAAGATTTATATAGTGAAAATAATTTTATAGAAAAGATAAGCGATTATTGTGATTCACTTTGTGAAATAATAGATAAAAAAGATGCTAATAAAAGTTTGATTTCATCAAATATAGATGAATATAGTACAGAATATATAGAGATACAAATGCAAGTTGATAGATTAAATAATATATTAGATAATGAATTAAAACATATTAAAGATATGTTTTTTAGATATGTATGGAAATTTGGAATATCATATAATAAGTTTCAAAAACAAACTGCAATGGGCATTTATTTTATTACATATGGAAAGAATGATACTTTAATAAAAAGATTTGACCCTAGACTAAATTATATACATATGTCTATTAATTTTCAAAAAAACATTACATTAGAAGCCTATATCAATGAATGGATAGAAGAAGTAAAAAAACAATATTATTTAAAAGAACCAATTCTTGTGGAAAATTTATCAGATGACATATTGAATGAAATTGTATTTAGTTTTTTAGATAAACTAACAATGAATATTAAAGTATTAGAAGATAAAAATAGACCATACACATACTATAAAGACGAGGAAAAAATCAATAATATAGTTAATCTTATAAATGGTTTAGAATTATTTTATGAAGAAATAATAAAAACGAAAGATTTGTCAAATGTAAGTAATGCTGTTGCTTTTCTTACGCCTACATATAATTTAACTGGCAAATTCTTACTCTTTAACCCTCTTATACAATTTAATGATGATGAAATAAAATTGTTAAATCAATATCTTACTAAAATTAATCCCAATATCCCTCTAAAATTTTTGGATAATGGAGAAGATAAAAAAATACAATTAAGTTTTTTAGCAATACAAGAGTTACAAAAACGTAAAAAGGACAGTATAAAAAGAATATGGAATAAGAAAAATATAGCAAAATGTAAAGAAGATTTTCCAAAAGAAGTTAAATGTATTAGAACAGGATATTCTAAAGAAGATTTAATAATAAATTTAAAGCATTTTTTTGATATTATTGCCGAAAATTATAATTTTGTTTTTAATAAGTCTAGTTATTCAGAGAAATATTATTTAGATGATTTACATTTAATAGTGTTAGATGAAAATGAAATACAAACATATAATGATTATATTACCAAAAATAATGTTTTCGAAGTGAAAAGGATTTGTAATGATATAAAAATTGATGAAGAGAATATTGTTTCTATAATCGAATCTAATTTAGAATGCTTATTTTTGCTAGATACTCCACTATATGAAACTATTAGGATATTGTTATATATTGGTGTTATGAAAAATAATGAATATAAAGTAAAAGATGAAAATGTAAACTATAGTGTTAAATTTGAAGAATTACCTATCATTAATTATTATATAGATTAAAATGTGAAATTTGCCACCAGTGGCAAAATTTCTTTTCAAAATGTATTGCCAAACTTAAAAAATTATGTTAAATTAAAAACATAGTAATAGACCAAAAAACACCAATATGGGTATATACATCTTTAAAACTATTGCTATAACTAATTTTGAAACGGATGGTAAGGTGTTTTGTGCAAGGTATTTTTCGCATACGTCCTTCGCTAAGGCACCAAAGGATAATATCGTCGCACCAGACTAAAAAACCAAATAATTTAAAATACAAGAAATACTGTACTAATATAGTACAGTATTTCTTGTATTTTAAGCCAACATTGTAAGATACTCATACTTAGTTACCAGGTCAAAAAGTTCATATTGTCCTGAAGTAGTATTATGCTTGTTTGTAAGACTATTCTTACAACTGATATAGTATCCATTAGGAAGCTCAAGTTCAGCACAATTAGAGCAACTTGCAATTATGATTGCAGGGAATGTGTCAGCTTTGAACTCGATATCAACGTTTGGATTGAGCTTTCTTAGCTCGTCTACAAGTTTCCTAATACCCATGTTTTCCATGTTTAAACCTCCATAAATTATTTTTACTAAGTTGACAGTGTTAAGTGTAAATACGAGATTTACATAGATAAATGCATATAGCGTTTAATCCATTTTTATATTATACAGTATTCTACATAAAATGTCAAATTTCGGTGGCTTGAGTATATAATAATTATTAATATTACATTTTTATTACAAAGCCCAAATTCATTGACTTACATTTTGCAACAATGATATACTTATAATACCAAAATGGGACAATTTTAGAAACGAATTTGGAGGTTAAAATGCTAGAGTTTATCAAGCTTTTTAATAAAAAAATATTAACAGTAATAATTATTATATGTATGCTTACATATAGCATTATGGGAATGTTTAATGCTACGGAAGCAGCGAGTACATATAATCAATATGTTAAAAGTGGAATAGCAGCATTCCCAGAAGATTATCAAAATTATTTAAAAGAAATACAAAGTTATCATCCTAATTGGACATTTGATGCATATTATACAGGAATAGATTGGAATGAGTTAGTAGCAAATGAAACAGACCATGGACACAATAGAGTTATAAATAGTGCAGATCCTTTATGGAAATGCAGTTGTGGAAATGTTGCAACAGGATATGCTTGTGCATCAGCTGATATAATCAAATATTATATGGATCCTAGAAATTTTTTATCAAGTGATGTAAAAATATTTCAATTTTTAGAGATTTCATATAATGAAAAAATACATACAGTAGGACGGAATAACAAGTGTAATTAAAGGTACTTTTATGGAAAATAAAAAAGTAAAAGTTACAGTTAATGGTAAAGAGAAAGAAATGTCATATGAAGAAATTATCTTAGAAGCAGCAAAACAAAGTGGAATGAGTCCATATAGTATAGCTACAAAGATAATACAAGAAGTAGGTTCAAAAGGTAGTGAATCAGTTAGCGGAACATATTCTGGATACGAAGGATATTACAATTTCTACAATTATGCAGCAAGTGATGGAGGAAGCCCTATTGCAAAAGGTTTAGAATATGCTAAAAATGGTACATCAAGTATGACACAAGAAAAAAAGAATGAATTACTAATACCATGGAATGATCAATATAAAGCAATTGTCGGAGGAGCAAAATTACTTGCAAATTCATACACAAATGCAGGACAAAATACAGCATACTTTTATAAATGGGATGTAGTAGGAGATAAAATATTAAAATCAGGACAATCACAAAGCATAAGTTCTAGTAAATGTTTTAGACATCAATATATGACAAACATTCAAGACCCAACAAGCCAAACAAGTAAGTTATACAATACATATGTTAATGCAAATATAATTAATGAGAAATTAAATTTTGTTATACCAGTATATAATAATATGCCAAAAACAAATAAATTACCAAGTAATATTACTGAAGAAAGTGGAACAATGTATTATATGATAGGAACAGGAGTAAGGGTAAGAAGTACACCGTCAATTAGTGGTAATATATTAGCAACTATGAATACATTGGACGAAAAAGTAATGGTACTTCAAAGAAAATGCACAAATGCAGATGGATATGATTGGGACAAAGTAAAATTATCATCAGGAGTAGAAGGATATATTGCAAGTAAATATTTAGCTCCATGTGAAGAAGAAAAAACAGCAAAAATAGATGGAAACAATATAAAAGCAATACCAAATATAACAGCAAAGCAAATGGCAAATGAACTTGGAATTACATCATATGAAGTTACAAAGGATGGAAAGAAAATAGCAAATACAGAAAAGATTGGTACAGGATATAAATTAAAAGATATAAAGAATAATAAAGAATATACTTTAGTGGTCTTAGGAGACGTAAACGGAGATGCATACATAGATTCAGATGATTTATTAGTTATAAAAATGGCATTATTAGAAACAACGAAATTAAATGAAACAAAGAATAAAGCTGCTGATATAACTAAAGATGGAAATGTAGATTCTGATGATTTATTACAATTGAAAAGATTTTTATTAGATCAAATAAAAATAAATATTTAAGGGTGGGAAGAAAAAATGAAAAAAATTATAAAAATTTCACTATTTATAGCAATTATGTTTATGAGTTTATTTATTACTTCAAAGGTAAAGGCAGCAACAGCAACAATTACAGCAAACAATAAAGAAGTTGAAGTTGGGGGAAAGGTAACTTTGTCAATTAATATAAATGCTGCTTCTTGGAGTTTGACGGCAAGTGGAGATGGAATACCAACAAAAAAATATGCTGATGTTACATCTGATGGAACAGTAGGAAATAAAACAGAAACTATAACTTTAGATACTTCAGTGGTAGGACCAAAGACAATAAAATTGATAGGTACTGTATCAGAACCTTCAGGAGATGGAACAAAGAAAACAGATATTAATACTTCTGTAACAGTAACAGTTAAAGCAAAAACACAAACAAATAATCCAACTAATATTACAGGTGGAAATACTAATAATAGTAATACATCAGGGGGGAATGCTTCTGGTGGAACTACTACATCAACACCAGCTCCAGAACCTGAAAAAGTTAAATTACAATCATTAAAAATTAATAGTACTACATATATAAAACAATTAAAAACAAATTTATCTGTTACAGTAGAAGGGCAAGAAGAAATTAGTTTACTTCCAAAAACAAGTGATGGTTCATCTTGTAAAATTACTAATAGTACTAATAAAGAAACAAAAAATGTTAAAAGTGGAGCTACTCGGGAAAATTAAATTAAACGAAGGAACTAATAAAATAACAGTTACTGGAAGTTTTGATGAAACATATACTATAACAGTAATTAACAAAAAGAAAGAAGAAGAAACACCACCAAATGTTATGGAAGAACCAACTGATGAACAAACTGAAGAAATGAAAGTTACACTAAAAAGTTTATCTATCAAAGGTATAAGAATAGTAACAGAAGATGATGAAGAAGTAGAAGAAAAAGTGGATTTTGTCTTAACACCAGAATTTTCAAGTGAAGTTTATGAATATAGTTTAAGCATACCAAAAGAACAAAATGATATTACAAAATTAGATATTGAAGCAATTGGGGATAAGGACGATTATATTGTAGAAATTACAGGAAATGAAAATTTAGTAGATGGAGAAAACATTATAACTATACTTGTAAAATCAAAAGATGGAGAAAAAACAGCTGAATATAAAATCAAAGTAAACAAGGAAACAGAGGATGTAGAAGCTGTTACAACACCAGTTTTAGATGAAAATCAAGATACAGGAACGGATGACTCAAAAACTATTATGAAAGTAGCAATAGTAGGAGGAATAGCCTTAATTGCTGTAGTGGCAATTATATTTGTTTTAATTAAATATAGGAATAGTAAAGAAGATGACAAAAAAACATTTGATGATAATCAATTAGAATACGAAAAAGAAAATATTTTAGAAGATTTAGCTAAAAAGAGAAAATTAAGAAAAGAAGAAAAAGCATCACAAATTGATTTTGAAGAAAATATTGAAGTAGAACCTAAAGAAGAAATTACACGTTATGAAGAAACTTATAATGATGAAAAGGAAAATAAATCAAAAGGAATTGATTTTGCAAGCATATTAAAAAATAAAATAACAGAAAAAAATGAAATTAGTAATAGAAGAAGAATGGAAAGAAATGAAGATGTAGAAGAGACATTTGAAGTATTAAAAGAAGAAGATACATCAACAAGAAAAAGAGGAAAACATTTCTAAATAAAACAAAAGGTGGCATTTATAATAGCTACCTTTTGTTTATAGCAATTTAAAAATTTCTATAAATGGTAGTCAAGCCTAGTATAAAACAGTAGACAAAAGACATTTTATTTAATGGTAATGTTATCAATTTAAGGCAAACATTAAATATTATAGGGGTTGCATGTTATGCAATCCCGTTCATCAAATAATAAATATATATAAATGTATGAAGTATGACAGTGGGGCTCTTAACAAAACTAATAAAGTTTATTTAAGTTCCACAACAGTAACACCGCATTTCACCCTCACCATAAGTACCAAGCCTGAAATTTTTTACATGAGAGTTTGTTTTTAAAAAATTATGAATTCCTTTTCTTAAAATACCAGTTCCTTTGCCATGAACAATTCTAACAGTCTGTAATTTCGCAAGAGAACAATCATCTAAATATTTATCAATAGTAAAAATCGCTTCTTCTACATTATAGCCAATAACATTAATTTCACTAGTTGCATTACGTGTTTTATTTGTTTTATAAGAAGAACTTGTAGAGCTTTTTTCCTTTACAGAATTTGTGACGTTGGATTTTGCAACATTAGCTAAATTAACCATCATCTTAACACTACCAATTTGTACTTGTATCTCATTTGATTTATTAACCAAAGAAGTTATTATTCCATTTTGATTTATGTTTGTAATAAAAACAGGCATTCCAATATAAATTTCATTTTCACTAACATTGGATAAGCTATTATTTTCATTAGCAGAAACTGTAATTGTTTCTTTTATAGAAGTATTTAACTCGTTTCTAATATTATTCAAATTTCTCAAAGAAGTAGTATCAGAATTACTAATTTTTTGTATCGCATTACTTACCTTAAGTTTTGCATTTTCTAGTAATTTTCTTGCTTCAACTTTTGCATTTTCTATAATAGCATTTTCTTTTTCCTTTAAACTATTACTTTTAGCTTCATATGATTTTCTTAAAAGTTCTACTTGAATTAAATTTTTTTCTATTTCCTCTTTTTCCTTTTGAATAGTAATCTTATCATCATAAATATTCTTTAATAATTCTTCAATACTAACATTATTAGAACTTATAAAGCTACTTGCTCGTTCAATTATTTTTTCATTAAGTCCAAGCCTCTTACTAATAGCAAAAGCATTACTTTTACCAGGAATTCCTAGTAATAATCTATATGTTGGACTAAGATTTTCTAAGTCAAATTCACAACTAGCATTTTCAAAACCATCATGTACTAAGCAATAATTTTTTATTTCTGGATAATGTGTAGAAGACATTACAATACAATCCTTATTATAAAACTCTTCTAAAATACTAATTGCTAAACTACTACCTTCAATAGGGTCTGTTCCGTGAGCCTAATTCATCTAATAAAATTAAACTATTAGAAGTAGAAAGGTGTAGTATTTGAATGATGTTACACATATGAGCGGAAAACGTACTCAACGATTCTTGGATGCTTTGCTCATCACCAATATCTGCAAAAACATTATCAAACACATATATACTGCTTTTCTCTTTTGCAGGTATATGAAGACCACTGCAAGCCATTAAAGTAAGTAAACCGAACAGTTTTTAAAGTTACAGTCTTTCCGCCAGTATTTGGCCCTGTAATTACTAATACAGAAAAGTCTATT
The DNA here is from genome assembly GCA_948471035.1 of uncultured Clostridium sp. Taxonomy (GTDB): domain Bacteria; phylum Bacillota; class Clostridia; order TANB77; family CAG-508; genus RGIG8482. Next base: position 25,249 of record CAOKRC010000015.1, on the reverse strand, counting down.
CCAATATTTATATCAATAGGTACTACAGAATTTTCATCTATAAATGGATGCCTTGCAGATATTAAATTTATGAATTTATCATTATTCAATTCTGGTTCTATAGCATTTAATTTTATCGAATATTTTGCTTTAGCAAATATAAAATCTAGTTTTCCTATAACGTTTATATCTGTTTTTAATTCATATACAATAGGGAAAAGTAGACTAGATAATTTAAAAAGAATTTTTTCAATTTCTTTTAATTCATCTATTTTCAAATTTGCAATTTCATTATTTAATTCAAAAATATTCATAGGTTCAATAAATACAGTAGAACCACTTGCAGAAACATCATGAACAAATCCCTTAATATTTGCTCTATATTCTTCTTTTACAGGAATAACATAACGGTCATTTCTAATTGTAATTACATTTTCTTGTATATATTTAGAATATGAGGAAGAATGAATAAAAGAATTTAATTTATCCTTTATCGTTTGTTCTAAATTTCTTTGCTTTCTTCTAATATTTAAAAGTTCACTTGAAGCATTATCGGCTATAGTATTTTCATCTATAATACATTTTTCAATTTCACTACCGAATAGATGGATTTATATAAAGCATGCTAAAATATTTATCTAAAATAGGGAAAAGGCAAGCAGAATTTTCATTATTCTCTAGGTAATATTCTTTTAAACTATGTGCAAGTTTTAAAATTTGTGAAACTTCTAATAAGCTTTTTGCATTTAGGGAAGAAGCAGATTTTAACATTTTTTCAGTATAGTTAAAATCTGCAAGTTCTATAAATGTGGGAATTTTATTTTTATATATTAAACTTGTTGCCTCTGTTGTTTCTTTTAAAAGGGATAAAACAATATACTTTTGGTTTTCAGGATGCAAACTTTTAGCTGTCTCCTTTCCTACGGTTGTTACACAATAATCACATAAAACATTTATTATTTTATTAAATTCTAATTTTTCGATATAATTTGAATGCATAGAGTACTCCTTTTTTATTAATATTTCTATTATACTACAAAAATATTACAAAAAAAATACATTTCATAAAAAACTAAAAAAAGTATTGCAAAAAAATAAAGATTGTAGTATAAATATTTGTAGAATAAGAATAATAATATTAAATAAGTAAAGTAAGTGAGGGAATTCATATGACAAATTTAAAAAAAGTTTTTTTAGTTATGGTAATGGTAATTTTATTAGGAACAACAGTGGCGTTTGCTACAAACGATAACACAATAGTAATAACAGATGATGAACAAACATCACAAACACCAGTACAAGTTCCAGGAGAAAATACAAATACAAACACTAATACAAATACAAACACAAGCATTCCTACAAACACTAATACAAATACAAGCACATACACAAATAGTAATTTACCACAAACTGGTGAAAATGACTATATAGTAATATTAACAATAGCAGTATTTGCAATATCAGCAGTTTATGCTTATAAAAAAATTAGTGATTATAAAAATATTTAATTTAGAAACTTAATACGATAATTTATAAAAAGAGCTAAATCATTTTAGCTCTTTTTGTGTTATTTTAAGTTAAATGTAGGGGCGGGCATTGCTCGTCTATGAGGTGAAGCCTCTTTTTATTATACTTTTTCAGTTGCTTTTATAATTCTTCTTCTATTTTTTATATTATTACAGGTAATTAAAGTAATTTCTCTTTTGCCTCCAGTATCCTGATTCATACATGTCAAATCATCATAATCTGTTTCATAACTTGCATATACTGAATAATCAACTTTTTCCCCGTGATAAATCAAATATTGTTATAACATCACCATTTGATAAATTTTTTAACCTACTAAAAAATTTATAGCTATTATAGTTATGGCCAGCAACACACATATTTCCAACTTCATTTGGCATAGGACCATAAAATCTACAAGGAGCAATTTTTAATAAGTCGTTATTATAGCTTGATATAATAGGGTAATTTATACCAATATCTTTAATTTCAATTAATCCAATTACAGTAAAATTATTTCCATCAGCTATATACATATTACCGAGAAGAAGTACGTGTAGTAGAATAATTAGCATTATCATTATATAGAGTTGTTATATTAAAGTTATTTGCTAGCTTTTGTGATACAGCTTCCTTTTTATTATTTTGATACAAAGAATAAGCATAATAAGAGCTAATAGATATTGCAATTATAGTACAAGTTATGAATTGAAATTTAAAAAAGACAGACTTTGTTTTGTTTTTATTTTTTGTTTTATTTATGGATGGTTTTGAAGTGTTATCTTTTTTATAAGTAGATAATATTTGATTCATTTTTCCTTGTATAATCAATCTAATAGAAATAATCTTAGATTGATTCCTTTCTATAGATTTTGTATAATTTAAATTGTACTAAAAAAATTATGATATAAATATTTTTTCTTTTTTTAGAGAAAATATTTATAAATGTCGTAAAAAATCGAATTTACAAATATGTAAAAAATAACAACTTATAAATACTATTTTAATAAATGATGTAAGAACCCTATGTGAGTCATATAAACTGCCATCCCACTTAAATAAAGGAGGCTTTATTCTAGTTTTTAAAATTACAATACCAGTATAGAAGCTAGAAAAAGGTCTTTTTAAAGGGCAGCCAACGTAACTGACTAGGGTTCTATGCAAACAAAATTGTATAAAAGAATAATTAAAATATATTATAAAAATGTTTTTAGTTTTTCAACATTGTTTTCTTGCATCTTTACAAAATTATCCAAAATTTGTACTATTTCAGTATCTGCATTTGGATTATTGTTTAATAGCTTTCTACCTTCAATTATACCCATTGTAGTACCTTGAATTAACATATCAGCAATATGAGAATTACTTTTATCCTTTATAGTATTCATTTGAATACCAGTCCAAGCCATAGTTTTTGCCATAATATCATTATCATTTGGAATGTCTCCATATTTTTCATATACAGTATTTACTTGCTCTAATATGTCTCCATATTGATTATATTGATAAGTTAAATTATCTTTAAAATTTTCGTCACCAACTTTTTCTGCAACATATGAAATATTATCCATACCCATTTTTGCACCTTTGTGAATTTCATTTAATATCGATTTATTAGCATTTTTATCCATAAATAAAACCTCCCTAAATTTATATATTTATAGTATGAACCAAAAGATTTAAGTTAATACGTTTTAATTTTATTTTGAAACATTTGACAAATTGTATTGCATAAATTTTAAAAATGTGATAAATTTGAATTCGAAGGTGGTGAGAGAATATGTTAAAACAATTATCAATAAATAGTACTAAAGGTATATTTAAAACTTACAAAGCCAATATTTTAAAGAAGATAGAATTAAAAAGAAAAGGAGATGAAATGTATAGAGAATATATAATGAATGCTATAAGAGAAGCGGAAGAAGATTTAGCAAATGGAGGAAAAACATATACTTTAGAAGAATTTGAAGAAAGAATGGAGCAATTATATGGCAAAATATAAAATTATTATAGCAAACCAAGCAGATGAAGATTTATATAGAATAAGTACGTATTTGCCTAACAATAAGTTTAAAGAGTTTAGAAAAGCATTAAAAGGAAAATATATAAATCTTAAGAGCATGCCTTGGATGTATCCAAGATTATACTATGAGAAAAAAACAAAAACAGACTTTAGAAAAATTGTATATCAAAAATACATAATTATTTATAAAATTCAAAAAAGTCAAATAACAATTTTAAGAATGGTAACAGAAAAAGAAAATTATTTAAAACCAAAATTATTAAAAATCTATTAGAAAAATCCAAAAGTAAAATTGAATATTGCTAACTATTATTAATTAATAGTTCTTATTAAAGTTTTATATATTATTAAATATAAAAAGAATAATAACATTTGTTTCAAAACATTATAAAGTTTGACAAATTGTATTGCATGAATTTTGAAAATATGATAAATTTGAATTCGAAGGTGGTGAGAGAATATGTTAAAACAATTATCAATAAATAGTACTAAAGGTATATTTAAAACTTACAAAGCCAATATTTTAAAGAAGATAGAATTAAAAAGAAAAGGAGATGAAATGTATAGAGAATATATAATGAATGCTATAAGAGAAGGAGAAGAATATTTAGCAAATGGAGGAAAAACATATACTTTAGAAGAATATGAAAAAGAAATGGAGCGATTATATGGCATTGAAATATAAATTAATTGTATCAGACTTGGCAGAAGATGAGTTAAAAAGATTAAGTCATAGAATGTCTAAAAATAGATTAATAAAGCTGAGAGAAAAGATACTTAAAACATACATCAATATACAAGAAATGCCTTGGATGTATCCAAGATTATATTATGAGAAAAAAACAAAAACAGACTTTAGAAAAATTGTTTATCAAAATTACATTATTATTTATAAGATTCAAAAAAATCAAATTACAATTTTAAGAATTGTGTCAGTAAAAGAAAATTATTTAAAACCAAAATTATTAGAAATCTATTAGAAAAATCCAAAAAATAAAATTGAAATAAACAATATAGGGACTAAGTTGCTTATCCTATGTTTAATTATGCTGTTAAAATTGTTAGTAGATGATAGTTAAATTTACTAAAACCAACTCAAAATTCAAGTATTATTGTAGAATATTGTAGAAACATATATACTGCTTGTGTTATAATGTAAGTAAATTAAAAAGAAAGGTCTTGGAAATATTATATGAGCGAAGTAAAATGGACTATAGAACAATTACAAGCAATTCATGAAAGTGGAAGCAATATTTTAGTTGCAGCAGCAGCACGGAAGTGGAAAGACCGCTGTTTTAGTAGAGCGAATCATTAATAAAATTGTAAACGAAAAAATTGATATAGATAAAATATTAGTAGTTACTTTTACAAATGCTGCTGCAAGTGAGATGCGTTCAAGAGTAATGGAAGCAATATATAAGTATTTAGACAAAAATCCAAATGATGAGCATATGCAAAAACAAATTATATTAATGGGTAAATCTAATATTTGTACTATTCACTCATTTTGCTTAGAAGTAATAAAAAATAATTTTTATGAAATAGATATATCTCCTAATTTTAGAATAGGAGATCAAACAGAAATAGATTTACTAAAACAAGAGGTTTTAGAAGATATTTTTGAATCAAAATATGAAAGCGAAAATGAAGAATTTTTGAGACTTATTAATACATATACAAATTATAGAGGAGATGAAATCTTAAAAGAATTAATCTTAAAAATATATAGATTTATTGGAAGTAGTCCATTTCCTGAAGAATGGTTAAATAAAAAAATAGAAGGATTTAGAATTAATGACATAGACTTTGCTGATAGTACATGGGGAAAAATCTTAATAGAAGAATTTAAGAGCGAACTAACTTTATGTATTTTAGAATTAAAAAGTATAAAAAGAAATTTAGATAAATATATAGAGTTAGATAAGTTTTCTAGGACTATTTGTACTGATATAGAAAATTTAGAAGAATTACAAACAAATTTAGATTCTTGGGATAAATTATATAATATAGCAAATGAAATTAAATGGGAGACATGGCCAAGAGATTCAAAAATTGTTATAGAAGAAAAAGAAATTTCTAAAGAAAAGCGAAATAGTGTTAAGAAAAAATTTAATAAAATAAGAGATAAAATTTTAGTAACTGATTCTAAGGCAATTTTAAAAGACTTAAATGCAATGTATCCTATAATGAAATCATTAGGAAATTTAGTAATAGAATTTAGCAGTAAATATCAAGAAGAAAAAAAAGAAAAAAACATAATAGACTTTAATGATATTGAACATTTAGCATTAAAACTTTTGGTAAAAAAAGAAGATGAAAAATATATACCAACTAATGTAGCAAACGCATATAAAGATAAGTTTGTAGAAATTTTAATAGATGAGTATCAAGATAGTAACCTTGTACAAGAATATATATTAAACGCAGTTTCAAGTGGTCATAATATATTTATGGTAGGGGACGTAAAACAAAGTATCTATAAATTTAGACAAGCAAGACCAGAATTATTTATAGATAAATATGAAAACTATAAAACCAAGGAAGATATAAGCGAAAATGAAAACTTAAAAATACAATTATTCAAAAACTTCAGAAGTAGGGAAAATATATTAGATATCACAAATCTAGTTTTTGAAAACATTATGAGTAAAAAACTAGGAGATATTGATTATAATGAACAAGAATTTTTAAACTTAGGAGCAAACTATGAAGAACCAGAAGAAAAGGTAAATTATGCAGGAAAAACAGAACTTTTGGTTGTTGACTTAAAAGAACCAGAAGATGCTGAAAATGAAGAAACAGAAAATATTAGCGATATGATGTTAGAATCAAAATTAGTTGCAAAAAGAATACAAGAGTTAATAAATAGTAAATACCAAGTATTTGATAAAAAAGTAGGGTATAGAGATGTTAAATATAAGGATATTGTTATTTTATTAAGAGCAACTTTAAATTTAGGACCCATGTATGAGAAATCACTTAATGACTTAAATATTCCTGTTTTTAGTGATACAGGAGCTTCATACTTAGAAAGTGTAGAAATACAAACAATAATGTCATTATTAAAAATTATAGATAACCCAATGCAAGATATACCTCTTGTAAGTGTATTGCGTTCACAAATTGGGCGGATTTAGCGATAATGATTTAATAAAAATAAAATTAGAAGGTGGAAGTAAAGCTCAAGCATACTTTTATGAAACATTATTAAAGGCAAAAGAAAAAGATATAGAGTTAACAACTAAAATAGAGAAATTTTTAAGTCTAGTACAAAGTTTTAGAGATAAGAAAGAGTATTTACCGTTAGATGAATTAATATGGCAAATCTATTTAGACACAGGATATTACAATTATGTAAGTCTTATGCCAAATGGAAAAGTAAGACAAGCCAATCTAAAAATGTTATTTGAAAAAGCAAAAGACTATGAATCCGCAAGTTTTAAAGGCTTATTTAATTTTATAAATTTTATAGACAAATTAAAAAGTAATAATCAAGATATGGATTCTGCTAAAATAATTGGTGAAAATGAAGATGTTGTTAGGATTATGAGTATTCACAAAAGTAAAGGACTTGAATTTCCTGTTGTATTTTTATGTGGTACAGGTAAAAAATTTAATTTAATGGATTTAAATGATAATATATTACTACATCAAGATATAGGAATTGGCCCCAAAATTATAGATTATGAAAGAAAAATAGAATATAACACACTTGCAAAAGTTGCTATAGGATATAAAACTAAGTTAGAAACAATATCAGAAGAAATGAGAATATTATATGTGGCATTAACAAGAGCTAAAGAAAAACTATTTATAACAGGTGTATCTAAAGATTTCGAAAAAGATACAAAGAAAAAGAAAGACTTGCTAGATATATATGATGGAAAAATCATAAATACTAATATACTAAAAAATTATAAATCATATCTTGATTGGTTAGAATTAGTTTATTTAAAAAATGAAACTAATATAAAAGATATTATAGATTTACAAGTATATCAAAAAGATGAACTTATAAACAATTTAAAACTTGAATATGAAGATAAAAGCGAAGAAAGGCTAGATTTTAAATGCAAAATAAATAATACTGAAAACAAAAGTATAAAAGAACTATTAAATTGGAAATATGAAAATTTAGCATCAACAAAAATAGAAGCAAAATCTTCTGTTACAAAAATTAAAGAAATGGAAAATGAAAATATAAATATTTTGTATGAAGAAAAAGTTGAAAACAAAAAAGAGAGTTTACAAAAGCCTAAATTCCTAAGCGAAGAAATAGAAATAACAAAAGCAAGAATAGGAACATTAATGCACTTATGTATTCAAAAGTTAGATGAAAAACAAGAATACGATTATGAAAAGATATCTAGAAAAATAAATAAATTAGTAGAAAATAACATTATAACGAAAAAAGAAGCTGAAGCAATAAATAAAGATAAATTACTAGAGTATACAAAATCAAATTTATTTATCAGCTTAAAAAATGCAAAAGAAATACACAAAGAAGAGCCGTTTTATATGAATATAAAGGGAAGCGAAATCTATAAAGAAGATATAGAAGAAAATATTTTAGTTCAAGGTGTAATAGACTTATATTATATTGATGAACAGGATAATATTATTTTGGTAGACTATAAAACAGACTATGTAAAAAATAATGAACAAGAACTTATAGATAAATACGAAAAACAGTTATCTATTTATAAAGAGGCTTTAGAAGAAGCACTAGGCAAAAAAGTGTATAAAACATATATATATTCTGTATATTTACGAAAAAGTATAGAAATTGTATAGGAGATAGTATATAATAAAAAGAGGTGTTTTTATTGAACGAAGATATAAAGAAAATAATATTAGAGATAATTAGTGAATATAACTATGAAAGAGTTATATTATTTGGTTCAAGAGCTAGAAATGAATATACAAAAGATAGTGATTATGACTTATTAATTGTAATGAAAGAAGAAGAATCTCTGCTTGAATTAAGAAGAATTCAAGCAGAGATAAGAAAAAAATTAGCATTAGAAAATATTGATGCAGATGTATTAGTTAAAACAAAATATATTATTGAAGATTATAAAAATAAAAAAGGAAATGTAATATATAATGCTCTTAAAGAAGGAGTGATAATATGACTAATGAAGAGTATATTCAAGAATGGATAAATAAAGCACAAAAAGATATTAAAACAGTAGAAATAATGAAAGAATATGAAGATATGACAGAAATAATATGTTTTCATTGCCAACAAGCAGTTGAGAAATATTTAAAAGCACTTTTAATAAAAAATGGTGAAGAAATAACAAAAACACATAATATTGATTATTTATTAAATAAATGTATTAAATATAACAATGAATTTGAAGAATTTTTAGGAACGCCTTTATCTGAATATGCAGTAGATACTAGATATCATGATGTGAGATATATTCCATCAAAAGAAGAGACGGAAGAAGCTATAAATAATATGAATGATATAATAAGTATAGTAAATAGATGTTTCTAAAATGTAACATAACAACTTCTAAAGTATTTTACATAAAGTTGACATTTCGCTAAAAATTTGGTACAATATGGCTATATTAAAACTAGAATAGGAAATGGAGTAATATTTATGGATAGAATGAAAACTTTTGGAATATATGCTTTATGTATTATACTATTTTTTATATTTTCAAATGTAATGATAGATATTGCAGTAAAGGCGATGTATAATCCAATAGATATAACAATAGAAAGAAGAGAAGATTTATTACTTGATGTACATGATGCAAAAGCTACATATGTTAATGGATATGTAGAGGGATATGTAAGAAATATACGGTAATAATGTTGAAGCAACATATGTAAAAATTGATTTATATTCTAAAAGAGATGTTTTACTTGGTACAAAATATGTTAAAATAAATGATTTTAGAACAGGTGAAACTCGTGAATATAGAATGGGATTTGAATTTACAGATGTAGACTATTGCAAAGTTGCAATGGTAGATAATGTAGATAAAGAAGTTATAGAAGAACAGTTTTCAACTGTGGAATTTAGATTTGCAAAACTTATGGCAACAATTATACTTATATCTTTCTTTGGATAAAATATAAGAGGATTTCCTTTAGGAAGTCCTTTTTTATGTTTTTTGTATTGGCAAAATATATATTGTTTGTTATAATTGAGGCAAGGTGTTATGTATGAAAATAAAAGAAATGTTACGGTAAAGCAGTAGAAAAATTAAATAGTAACAAACATGAAAATCCTATTCAAAAAGCAAGAATAATACTTGCTTATACTTTAAATGTAGAAAAAGAGTATTTAATAATTCATGATGAAGAAGAGGTAGAAGAAGTATTAGTTAGAAAATATAATGAAAATATAGATAAACTTATAAATCATATTCCTATACAATATATAACCAATCAGCAAGAGTTTATGAAGCTAGATTTCTATGTAGATGAAAACGTTTTAATACCAAGACAAGATACTGAAATTTTGGTAGAAGAAGTAATTAACAATTGTAATAAAAATGTGAAAAGCAGTTATAAAATATTAGATTTATGTTCAGGAAGTGGGATAGTTGGGGTGTCACTTGCAAAATACATTAAAAATGCAGATGTTGTATGTGCGGATATTAGTAAAAGTGCATTAGAGATAGCTAAGCAAAATGCAAGGAAGAATAAGGTTAATAATATTAAATTTGTTTGTTCAAATATGTTTAGCAATATAAAAGATAAGTTTGATATTATAGTATCTAATCCACCATATATAAAAAGAAATGTTATAAAGACGCTTCAAAAAGAGGTTCAAAAGGAACCTAATATTGCATTAGATGGTGGTATAGATGGACTAGACTTTTATAAAATAATAGCTTGCGAAGCATATAAGTATTTATATGGTAATGGAGGATTATTCCTAGAGATAGGATATGACCAAAAAGAAGAAGTAATGAGTTTACTAAAAAGAAGCGGGGAATATAGGAATATATATTCTAAGAAAGATTTATATGGAAATGATAGAATTGTGGTCGTTTATATAGAATAAGGAGAGGATAAAAGATGTCTTTTTCTGGAGATATTAAAGAAGAATTAAGTAAGATTTCTAATCTTGCAAATAAAGATGTAATAAGAGCTGAATTTATAGGATATTTACTAAGTAATAATATTGAAATTATTAAAAATAAAATAAGTTATTCTACTGAAAATGAGTACAATATTAATAGGTTTAATAAAGTACTAAATAATTTAAATATAGATTATGATATAAGTTTTCAAGGAAAGGTATATAAAATTACTTTTAAAAAACAGGAATTCGAAAATATAGAATTTGTAGAAAATAAAATAAAGATTGATAAAAATGATATTATTGATGTAAAAAAGGAAGAATTATTTTTTAAGGCATTAGTTAGAGGTGCATTTCTGGGAAGTGGATCATTAAACAATCCTAATAATAAATATCATTTAGAAATTCTATTTGAGTTAAAGGTAAATGCTGAATATATTTCTAGAGTTTTAAAAGAATTCTATATTAATAGTAAAATCTTAATAAGAAAAAAGAGTTTTTCAATTTATATAAAAGAAGCAGAAGAAATATCTAAATTTTTAGCTTTAATTGGAGCAAACAAATCTGTTTTGAATTTTGAGGAAATACGTGTTGAAAGAGATACAAGAAATAATATTAATAGATTAGTAAACTGTGAAACAGCAAATCTAAATAAAACAATTAATGCATCAGTTACTCAAATTAATGCTATAAAATATTTAAAACAGCGTAAGAAATTTGAAGAATTACCAGATACCTTAAAAGAAATAGCAGAAATTAGATTAAAAAATCCAGATGCAAGTTTAGTAGAACTTGGAAAAATACTACAAAATCCAATAGGAAAATCTGGAGTAAACCATAGGCTAAAAAAGATATGCGAAATTGCAGAAGAATTACAGAAATTATAGGAATATATGAAATTTTATGGAAAGGTGCTGTTAGGGTAAATAAGTGAAACAAAAAGAATTAGGAATATATGTACACATACCGTTTTGTGTTAAAAAATGCTATTATTGTGATTTTATATCATTTGCAAATAGAGATGAAGCCATTAAGGATTATATAAATGCACTAAAAAAAGAAATAATAGATACACATAATGCAGACGTTGTAGGGGCAGCATGGCATGCTGCCCAGAATAAAGAACAACGGTAATTTAAGAATACCAATCACAACAATCTACATAGGTGGAGGAACACCATCATTTATAGAGCCAGAGTATATAGAAACTATTATAAAAACGATTAAAGAAAATTTCTGTGTTAAAGAAAATGCAGAAATTACAATTGAGGTAAATCCTGGAACTGTAACAAATGAAAAATTGCAAGTTTATAGAAGAAGCGGGATTAATAGACTTAGTATAGGTTTACAAAGTACGGATAATAATTTATTAAAACAAATTGGAAGAATCTATACATATGAACAGTTTTTAGATACATATAATTTAGCAAGAAAAGCAGGATTTAAAAATATAAATGTGGATTTAATGTTAGCACTTCCAAACCAAACAATAGAAGTGTTAGATGATAGTTTAGAAAGGATAATAAAATTAGAACCAGAACATATATCTGTATATTCTCTTATACTAGAAGAAGAAACAAAATTATTTGATTTAGTAAAAAATAAAGAACTTGATTTATTAGATGATGATATAGAAAGAAATATGTATTGGACGACAAAAGAAAAATTACAACGAAGCGGATATAATCATTATGAAATATCAAATTTTGCTAAAAAAGGATATGAATCAAAACACAATTTAAATTGTTGGAACCAAGAAGAATATATTGGAGTAGGGCTTGCTGCACATTCATATGTGGGCGGAATAAGATACTCTAACACAGAAAATCTAAATGAATATATAAATACATTTAGATTAGGTGAAAACATTAAAGATATTATTACTATCCATGAAAAACAAAGCATTGATGATAAACAAAAAGAATATATGATATTAGGATTAAGAAAAATAGAAGGAGTAAAAATATCTGATTTTAAAAATAAATTTACTCGGTAATCCATTATATATATTTAGAAAAGAATTAGATAAGTTAGTAAAAGAAGAATTAATTGAAGTTGATATGGATAATATCAGATTAACTAATAAAGGCTTAGATTTTGCAAACATTGTGTTTGAAGAATTTATATAGATATATTATACCATATCATCCATCCCATACAATTTAGGTGTTTTATCAAAAATAAATTCACATGCTTTTAAAGCACCTTCTGCAAATACATCTCTTGAATAAGAAGTATGTTTTATTTCAAAAGTTTCATGTGCTCCATAGAACTGAACAGAATGCTCACCAACAATATTACCACCACGAATAGAAGAAAAGCCAATTACATTTGGTTTTCTTTTTTCGTGTATATCATGACGATTAAATACATATTCCATATTATTACCTAAGGCAGAATTTATACTATCTGCAAGAGTAATAGCAGTTCCACTTGGAGCATCAATTTTTCTATTATGATGTGTTTCCACAATTTCTATATCAGTTCCTTTTAAAGCCTTAGCTACTTCGGCAACAACTTTTTTCATTAAATTAATATCATAAGACATATTAGAAGATTTAAAAATAGGAATAACTTTTGAAGCTTCTTCAATTTCTTTTAATTGTTCACTGTCAAATCCAGTGGTAGCAATTACTATAGCAGTTTTTGAACTAACTGCATATTTTAATATATTAAGAGTTGCTACAGGTACACTAAAATCCACTATAACATCAGGTTTTTCTTTAATATCAGCTATATTAGAATAAACAGGAAAAGTATTTAAACCATTATCACTAATATCAAAACCTCCTACTAACAATAAATTAGGAAAACGATCAATTTCTTTAGCCAAAACTTGCCCCATTCTACCATTACAACCATTAATTAAAACCTTTACCATAATAAATACTCCATTTCTATAAAATTTAATATGATTTCAAATTAGCGTGAAGGTAGTAATATAATTATTTTTTTAGAAGCGGAATACGTGGAGTCTACGGAGGCTATGACTAGTGTCGGAGCTTACTAAAAAATAATTATATTATTACCTGGAAGCGGACTGTCAAAAGATTTATCTAAGTAAAATAAACATACTTAAAAACACATATGCATATCTATAAGCAACTTGTAATTTTTTTCTAGACTTATATGCTTTAATAGATTCTTGTATTGCACAATATTTATCAACAAGTGTAATAATAAAACTTTCCTTATATTTAGGAAAACTAAAGAAAGTAACAGGCCACATATGTTTTAAAATTATGTCACATTCTTTTTCATTTAAATTAAACAATTTTTTAGAATTTTCTAAAGCAGTTTTGGGATGAGTAAAAGCATGTAAACCTTTTCTACCATTTTCTCGAACTCTCCAATTATATAAAAATAAATCATGTAGCATTCCTGCACGAGCAACAGATATGTAATCTAAATTATATTTTTTACAAATTAAATAACAATAATATGAAACCATTTTACAATGTTCAAAGCAAGATGTTTCATAATGTTGTTTATAATTTTTCATTTTTAATACAGTATCATTATTAACTAAATCATATATAATATCTTCAAATTCACGAATATTTGTATAATCTTGATTAGTGTTTTCTTTTATCTCTAGCATAAATATAAGGTTCAACTCCTTAAAAATATCTCTAATTTACATTATAGCATACAATTAAATATATGTGTTTATTTTCATAAAAAATTAATAAAATTGATATAAATAGAATAATTTTTTGATCCGCTCCATCTTGTGTTAAGTAGTGCTTTTCTTTTTTATATAATCAAAAAAGAAAAGCACTATATTACTGTGTTACTAGTATATTTTGTAAAAAATATTACAATTATATTACATTTTTACAAAATGAGGGTTATTTCGTAAAAATATATTTACAATTGACGAAAAGTTGTATAAAATACAAAAAGATGAAAACGAAAGAAAACGCCAAAGAAAGGGGAGCATTAACCTATGAAAATTCTCATGCTTACTTGGGAATATCCACCAAGAATTGTTGGAGGAATTGCAAGAGTTGTTAATGATTTATCGAAAAGATTAATAAAAGATGGTCACGATGTTACAGTTGTTACATATAGAGAGGGTAATGCACCATACTTTGAGGATGATAAAGGAGTTAAAGTTTACAGAGTAGATAATTATATAATTAATCCAAGCAATTTTATTGATTGGGTTATGCAAATGAACTTTAATATGGTAGCAAAAGCAAGTGAGATAATTGCCAAAGAAGGAAAATTTGATGTAATTCATGCACATGATTGGTTAGTTGCTTATGCTGCAAAAACATTAAAAAATTCATATGATATACCAATAGTGTCTACTATACATGCAACAGAATCACGGAAGAAATTCAGGAATTCATGATGAAACACAAAGATATATAAATGATACAGAATGGATGCTTACATATGAATCGACAGAAGTAATAGTAAATAGTAATTATATGAAAAGGGAATTGCAATGTCTATTTGGGTTACCTTTTGAAAAAATAAATGTAGCACCTAATGGAATAAATATAAATATGTTCAATGGTGTAGAAAAAGATTATGAATTTAGAAGACAATATGCACTAGATAATGAAAAAATAATTCTCTTTATAGGGAGGCTTGTATATGAAAAGGGAGTTCAACATTTGATTGCAGCTATGCCTAAAATACTGGGTGGATATCATGATGCAAAACTTGTTATTGCAGGTAAAGGTGGAATGATTGATGAACTAAAAGCACAAGTGAATTTTATGGGATTAGGAAATAAAGTATATTTTACAGGCTATATGGATCAAAAACAAGTTTGTAAAATGTATAAATGTGCTGATATATCTGTA
Source organism: uncultured Clostridium sp. (assembly GCA_948471035.1). Classification (GTDB taxonomy): domain Bacteria; phylum Bacillota; class Clostridia; order TANB77; family CAG-508; genus RGIG8482. Next base: position 9,870 of record CAOKRC010000015.1, on the reverse strand, counting down.
TTCCCAAGCACATATGAACCTTTTGGAATAGTTGCATTAGAAGCAATGCTTTCAGGTACACCTGTTGTTGTTTCTGATATTGGAGGACTAAATGAAATAGTTGAACATGGTGTAGACGGAATGAAAAGCTATGCAGGAAATCCAAATTCACTTGCTGATTCAATACTTGGATTATTATATAATCCTGCACTTGCAGATAATGTAGTAAAAAAAGCTAGAATTAAGGTAAAAAATGAATATAATTGGGCAAAAATTGCTCAAGATACACATTTTATATATCAAAAAGCTATATGTCAAACTATGGCAGAACGCCAGAAAAACCAAATTACACAAGAAAATGCAAAAAAAGCAAAAAGAGCAAGAAATACAGAAGCAGAAATTACAAATTTATTATCTTTCAGAAAAAGACAAGCATATGCTTAATTTGCAAGTAAAAGTAATGAGATGATGTAGGGGTAGGCCCCGTGTCTACCCTTATTTATATGTGATAGGAGGATATATATATGAATATTTATGATACAGCAAATAGACTTGCATATGAAATTAAACAATCAGATGAGTATATAAACTATAAAAAACTAAAAAAAGAAGTTAATGAAAATCCAGAATTAAAGGAAAAATTAGATAAGTTTGAAACTTCAAGATATGAAGTTCAACTTATGGCAATTAAAGGGGAAGAGCAAGATAACGAAAAAGCATTAGAAATGCAAAAACTATATACTGAGTTAATTCAAAATGAAACTATGAAAAAATATTTTGATGCAGAATTAAAATTTAATGTACTACTAACAGATGTTAATAAAATAATTGGTGACGCAGTACAAGATTTAATAAAATAAAAAAGATGTAGGGGTGGGTTAAAGTCTGTCCTAAATGTGAAAATGGCAATAAATGTATAAAGAACCCCCAGTCACGCTAAGTGTGACAGCCCCCCTTAAGTAAAGTGGCTTTTTCTCTACTGTTATAGGATTGCATAATTGATTTTGAAAAGTAGAGAAAACGTCCTTTAATTTTTTGGAGGTAAAGCACAAAAGAGGAGAATAAAAAATATGGAATACATATTTCTAATTTTAGTTTGCTTAATAATCTTGATAATATTATGGTTTATCTTAGAAATAAACATAAAGAAACTAAAACAAATAGGAGAAGATAAAGAATTAGATAATCTTACAAAGGATTTTCCAGAAAATATAGATATTTGTAAAAGTATATTAAGCAAATTAGAAAATGACAATGTAAGCATAAAGGAAGAAAAAGATACTAAAACTAGTTTATATGTAGTTGTAAACAATACAATTACAATTGCAAATATAAGAGATTCTTATACAAGAATACAAACAGTAGCACATGAATGTATACATTCAGTTCAAAGTAAAAGAATGTTATGGTTTAATTTTATTTATACCAATATTTATATGGTATATTTTTTAGTAGTATTAGTATTAACACTATGTAATGTAGTTAAAAATCCATCAATTTTTTTGTATATTCTTATAATCATGGGCATGGTTCAGTATTTCATTAGAAGCATGCTAGAAACAGATGCAATGACAAAAGCAAAATATGTTGCTAAAGAATATTTAGAAGAAAATAATGTATGTGAAAAAGAAGATATAAATAAAATTGTGTCTAAATACGATATGTTAAATAATATAGGAATAAAACTTGTAAATTATGATATATTGGCAAGGAATTTTATAAAAGTAATAATATATAGTGTTATTTGCATAATATAAAATTTGGTGCAGTCATTAGACTACACCAGTTAATAATGATTTAAGCAAAATAATTGCAATAACTGCAAAAATTATGAGTACTACGTTAACACGGTAATAACCTTTGTCTTTTTTTATGCTATTTTTTTTATAATATATAACAAGGAAAATAATAAGAGATGTTATAAATATTACTATAGCAACCAAAAGAACAATTCCAATAACCTGTAACGTAAACAAAAACCGATCAATAAACATAAGATGCTCCTTTCAAAATGATAATGATCAACTTAACAGTTACAAAAATATAGTATTATTATATCACATAATTAAGAAATTTTAAAGAAGTATTTGCAATTTATTATAGTTTGTGCTAAAATATCAATATTGAAATTAAAAGTTAAAAAGTGAAGAGGTAGGGGCGAGCACCGTTCGTCAGCAAAGCAAAAGCTTCGCTTTTGGAGGAGGAAAAAATAAATGGAAGTTTTAAAATATATTGTAATTGGAGTATATGTTATAGTTTGTCTTGCATTAATTATTGTTGCTATGATGCAATCTAAAGATGATGCTGGAATGAGTGGTGCGATGACAGGTTCATCTTCAAATAATTTTTATGAAAAAAACAAGGGAAGAACAAGAGAAGGAAAACTAAAGAGATGGACAATAATTTTAGGAGTGGCTTTTGCAGTATTAACAATCATACTTTCAATTATGTATGTAATTTAGTTTTAAGTAAATAATAAATAGGGGGCAACAAAAAATGTTGCTCCTATTTTAAAAATAATCATTATTGTTAAGAAATGTCTTACAAAGACCTACATTTTAATAAGGGGGCTGGCGTGCGAAGCATGACTGTGTGTTAAATAATAAAAACCATTCGTTAGTTCTACGGATTGACACTTCGCTTGTTAAATGAGACTTTTTGCAAATTCTTCGAAGATTTTGTATTAATTTTGAAAGTAGCCCATAACCGAAAAAGGAGAAATACATGGATAGAAAAGAGAAAATTTTAGAATTTATAAAAGATAAAGAATATGTGCCAATGAAATTAAAAGAAATGGTACAAGTATTAATGGTACCTAAAGAAGAAGTAGACGAATTAAAAAGAATTTTAGAAGAATTAGAAGCAGATTATAAAATTAGAAAAAACAGAAAAAATAAGTACATTTTAATGGATGAAGTATATATAGAAGGAGAATTTTTGGCAAATCAAAAAGGATTTGGTTTTGTAAAAATTAAAGATAGTGATGAAGAAATACACATATCTATGGAAAACACTAAAAATGCATTAAATGGAGATATTGTTTTAGTAAAAATAATAGAAAATGGAAATACTAACAAAACAAAAGAAGGAAGAATTATAAAAATACTAGAACGTGGTATAAAGAGAATAGTTGGAACTTTTAAAAACAGTAGAAACTTTGGATTTGTTATTCCTGATGATAAAAAAATAGGAACAGATATATTTATTTCGAAAAAGAAATTTAAGGGTGCAAAAGACAATGAAAAAGTTGTTGTAAAGATAACTAAATACCCTGAAAGAGGAAAAAATGCAGAAGGTGAAATTATAGAGGTTATAGGCAATATAAATCAGGCAGGTGTAGATATGCTATGCCTAATAAAAGAATATAATTTACCATACGAATTTCCAGAGTTCGTATTAGCGGAAGCAAATGAGATTAGGGAAGAAATAGAAAAAAAGGATATTCCAAACAGAGTAGATTTAAGAGATAAAGATATCTTTACAATTGATGGAGAAGATGCAAAAGATTTAGATGATGCAGTGTTAGTCGAAAAATTGCCAAGTGGAAACTATAAGCTAGGTGTATATATTGCAGATGTTAGTTACTATGTAAAGGAAAATTCTAAGTTAGATAAAGAGGCTTTAACAAGAGGGACTAGTATATATATGCTAGACAGAGTTATTCCAATGTTACCAAAACGTTTATCAAATGGAATTTGTAGCTTAAATGCAGGGAAAGACAGATTTACATTGTCTATTGAAATGGAAATAGACCTTTCAGGAAAAGTTATAAGTTCAAATGTTTTTAAAGCAGTCATAAATGTTAAAGAAAGAATGAGTTATACAGATGTTAATAAAATATTAGAAAATTCTGATAAGGCAGTTTGTAAAAAGTATGAAAAATATATTGATAACTTTAAATTAATGGAAGAACTTGCAAAAATATTAGAAAAGAGAAGAGAAAATGCTGGAAGTTTAGATTTAGATATACCTGAAAGTAAAATAGTTTTAGATGAAAATGGAAAAGCAATTTCTGTCGGAAAGTATGAATTAACTTTTGCAAATACAATTATTGAACAATTTATGCTTACTGCAAATGAAACTATTGCAGAAAAGTTCTATTGGTTAGAAGCCCCATTTGTCTATAGAGTGCATGAAATTCCAGATATAGAAAAAATAACAGAACTAAATAAATTTTTATATAGCTTTGGTTATAAAATAAGAGGTAGCAAAGATAACATTCATCCAAAAGAGTTTGCAAAGATTTTAGAAGAAATAAAAGGAAAACCAGAAGAAATGGTAGTTTCTACTTTAATATTAAGAACATTAAAAATAGCAAAATATGAAAGTGAAAACAAAGGACACTTTGGAATATCTAGTAAATTTTATTGCCATTTTACATCACCAATTAGAAGATATCCAGATTTATTTATACACAGAATTATTTCAATGTATCTAGAAAATGGATATAATTTAAATGAGAAAGATAAAGGTGAATATCAAAAAATTGCAGAAATTGTAGCAGATAAATCTTCTGAAAGAGAAAAAATTGCTAAAAAAGTTGAAAGAGATAGTGTAGACCTTAAAAAAGCAGAATATATGATGAATAAAATTGGAGAAGAATATGATGGTATTGTTAGTAGTGTAACTAATTTTGGAATATTTGTAGAGTTAGATAATACTGTTGAAGGTCTAATTAGGTTTGAAAATCTAGGAGAAAATGAATACTTTAATTATGATGATGAAAGAAAAATATTAGTAGGAGAAAGAACAGGCAAAACTTATAAACTTGGTGATAAGGTAAGAATTAAAGTAATTGATGCAAATAAGGAAACAAGAAAAATTGCTTTTGCAATTGTATCTAAAAAAGAAGTATGATATACTATCAAAAGAATAAAAGTTTTGGAGGACATAAATGCCAAAAGTTACTAATGATAATGAAATAAATGAAAAATTAAAATATATAGGGCTTGATTTAGATAATATTCCAGAGTTTTTAACAAATTATAGTAATATAGATTATAGACCCTTAAAAGCGTATGATGAAAACAGTTACAGAGTATATAAATATGTTCCAATTTCTAAAATACAAATATTATTAACTCCAATGAATAGATTAAATACAATAAAAGAAAAATATGGCGAAGCAAGCAGTTTAAAGAATTATTTAAAACCAGAAAATGAGGGCGATAGCGACAAGTATATTACTTTTCTAAAAATGTTAAAAGAAGTAAAAATAGAAGAGATAGAAAAGCTTGCAAAACAGCAAGAAAGATTAAATAAAAATATACCATTTAAAATTAAATTTGAAGAAAACTATTTATGGCAGATTTATTATTCAGATGTAAACGATATTTATTTTATGCTAGTTCCAACAGAGGATTTAGAATATGCTAGTTTCTTTTATTTATTAAAAAAACAAATTGAATACCATAAAACAAAAAAGGAGCAAATGATATATGTTCCAATTGTGTATGAAAACTATTCAAGCAAGTTTCTTAAAAACTCTGCAATACAAGATTTAAAAAAATATGTGAGCTTTTTTACAAAAGAATGGCCTAATATTTATGAAGTATATGATGTTTATGGAAATATGTCTATACAAGTTGTTGGAGACGCAGTGGTTTATGAAAATTTGACAAGTGCATATAAAACCAAACTAGAAAGTAAAGAAGAAGCACTTAAATTTTATAAATTTTTGAAAGCAATGTTTGTATTATCAACTGAATTGCCACATTATTATAAATTTATAGTAAGGATTGATAAAAATAGTTCACTAGGATTTTCTTTAAATAGTAAAGAAATTACATATGAAAATATGTTTACAGTACTTACAGAAGATTATAAAAAGGCGATAGAAAAGTTATCAAAACTAGAGAAAGAAAAAAATGAGTTAGATATTAAGATAGAAGAATTAAAAATAATATCATCAAAAAAAGACAATGAATATTTCTCAAAAGAAAGGCAAATAGCAACATATTTAGAATGCAAGAAAACTTTTTTTGGAAGAGTAAAATATTTCTTTAAATTAAAGAAAAAGAAGAAAGAAAATACTGTAGAACAAGAAGATATCAATATAAAAGAAATAGAACAAAATGAAGAAGAGATAGTAAATGCAAGCTTTGTCATAAGAGATTTTTATACAATAGAGGATGTAATAAAGATTTATAAAGAACTAGATTTATTATTAGAAAAGGTAAAAAATCTAAAGTTAGACCACAATGCTTTAACAACTAGAATTGAAAATACAGATATAAAAATTCAAAATGCAAATTTGTATATAGAAGAAATTGATAAGCATGAAAAAAGTATTTTTGAATTTTGGAAATTTGCAAATAAAGATGAAAGATTAATGTTAGACCAAGGAGTTCCAGGTCAAAATGTTAATAAAAAAGTAATAGAAAAAGTATATAATTATGATGAAGATAGAGAAGAAATAGGAGAGACAATAGACAAAATACAAAGAAGTTATTTAACAAAAAATGATACAGATTCAATCTATATTTCGGGAACAGAACTTTTAAATGTGCTAAATAATATTGATAATGACGAGATTGTAGAAAATAGTTTAAAAGAACTAAAAGAAGAATTAGAAAATAATAGAATTTTATTTAATACAGATAAAATTGATATTTTTGGAGAAAATGCTAGTGATAGTACTAAAGTAAAAACTTTAGGAAATAAAAAGCATCGTGAAACTAAAAAAGACAAGCTAGAAATTTTAGAAATAACACAAGATATGGAAGTGGAAGAATACAAGAATAAACTTATAAGTATTTTAGATAATATAAAAAGAATTATAGATAAGCAAAATAGATTAGTAGCTATTCCTATATATATTGCATTAAAGAAAAAGGAAAAAATAGAAGGACTTAAAGTTTGTAACTTAAATCTTGAAGAAGTAATAAATGATATGGAAGACGATAAAAAGCTTGTATTATATAAAATTAACTTAAAAGAAGATACTAAAGTAGCGTATTTTTCAAACATAATTTATTATGATAATTATAATAAAACATTACCAATAGGAATGAATATAAGTGATAAGTGCTTGCTAAATTTAGAAAAATATAAAATGAATGAGATAGGAAAAGTAAACTTTAGAATAAGTAAATTAGAAAATGAATTTAAAATAAAAACAAAAGAAATATGCTTATACGAATACGAATTAATAAAAAAATAGACTTATAAAGTAATCACAAAATAAGGAGCATGTGCTATTGACCAGTTCCTTATTTTGTGTTAATATAAGTAAGTAATATTTGCCCGAGTGGCGGAATTGGTAGACGCACACGACTCAAAATCTAAATGGATTTTTTAATATGTAAATCTTAAATATATTGAAAATAGTAATGTTTAGATATTTGCTAGTGCCGAAATTAGTTCCAACATCTAACAAATATCTAACATAATTGTAAAACGCCTAATTTTTGTAAAATATATGTCGATGTGGCGGAATAGGCAGACGCACAGGTCTCAAAAACCTGCGGATAACATCCATGTGGGTTCGATTCCCACCATCGACACCAACGACGTATCTGTTCGAACTTTTTATAGAACAGAGAGATACAAAAATCAATCAGTAAATGGTTGATTTTTTCTTTTGCAAAAAAATCATCCTAATTCTATAACGAAGGGATGGTGCTTGAAATGAAGATAATTAAGCAAGAACTAGAATTTGAGGAATGTCTAAAACAAAGGCTTGAATTTATATGTGAGTTTTCTAAAGTTACTCCTACTTTTATCAATGGTAGTATTAGAAAATTAGAGAGAACTAATCTTACATATATTGAGCCACATAGAGTGATTATTAAGAATATTACTTTTTTAGTGTTTAATTACTCTAATGATGTGTATATTTCTAACTTAACTAAAAAGATTAAATTATCAGAGTTAGAAGAATATTTGAAAAACATATAATTGTAAATATTTGACATTTCTTAAAATCGTGATATAATATAGTCAATAAATTGTGTATAGCTGTTCGTCAAAAGCTATACAATTATGAGTACTTTGAAAAGATTATATTATATTGCATTATTATATTTTAGTTTATAATAAATGTGTTTAAGAGATGTCAGTAGTACTTGTATTGTACTTTGATGTCTCTTTTTGTTTATTTTATGGGAGGTTTGAAAATTGAACGAAGAAAAGAAAAAATGTGGCTTGTATATGAGAGTTTCAACAGAGGATCAAGTAAGGGAACGGCTTTAGTCTTCCAGAACAAAGAGAAAGATTAGAAACTTTTTGTAAATTTAAGGGGTATGAGATAGTAGATTATTACGAAGACGCTGGAATAAGTGCTAAAACTGGTAATTATAGACCAGAGTTTGAAAGATTAAAAAATGATATTAAAGCTAAAAAGATAAATACTATTGTTGCCTTAAAACTAGACAGAATAACCAGAAGTATATTTGATTGGGAAAAACTAATAACCTTTTTAGATGAAAATAATGCTTATATTGATTGTGCTAATGATGAAATAAATACTACAAGTGCAAATGGCAAAATGATTTCAAGACTTTTAATGAGTGTAAGCCAAAATGAAATAGAAAGAACTAGCGAAAGAACGAAAGTAGGACTAGCAGGAGCAATAAAGTCAGGACATATTCCACACGTTGCCCCATTAGGCTATAAGCACGAAGATAAAAAGCTAGTAATAGATTATGCTACTAAAGATATTATAGTTAGAATATTTGATTTATATTACAATGGCTATTCTTATCAGAAAATAAGTAATCTATTTAATGAAGAAAAGGTATTAGGAAAAGATAACTGGAGAGATTCTACAATACAAACTATTCTTGAAAATGAAATATACAAAGGCGATTTTATTCACGGAAAAAGAACAAAACATCCTATTTATTATGAAAATGTAGTAGAGCCCATTATCTCAAAAGAAATGTGGTCAGACTGTCAAGTACAGAAAAAGAAAAATTCTAGGAGTTACCAAAGAACATTAACCTATTTATATTTGCAAAAGTTAAGATGCCCTAAATGCAATAGAATTTTAGGAGGAAAAGCAACTACGAAGAAAAATGGCAATGCCTACTTCTACTACTATTGTAATGATTGCAAAATTGAATTTAAAGAGAAAGTTATTAATGACTATTTCAATCAGTTCATTAGTGAATTAGTAGAGTATGACTCTGTTGTAAATCAATTCTTCTTGCCTATGATAAAGCAAAAATTTGATGAGCCTAAAGAGCAATTAGAAAAAGAAATAAAAGAACAAAATAATAAACTTGAAAGAATTAAAAAAGCCTATATTAACGGAGTTTTTGAACTAAAAGAATATAACGAAGAAAAGAAAATAGTTGAAAATGCTATTGAAGAATTACAGAACAAACTAGCAACTACTGATTGCACCGAAGAATTAAAATTTACACCAAAAGATATTTTACTAAAACGAGATATTGACTTCATTAACAAAGTTAAACTAGATAAGGAATATCAAGCAAGAACTAAAACTTGGAAAGATTATACAAGAACAGAACAAGCAGAACTTATAATGAAATATGTTGATGATATAGAACTTGCTTTAGTTGGTAACGAAGTAGTTGTAACACAAATCAATTTTAGAGACTCAATTTGTAAACCTTGTCAGGAATTATATAATAATGGTTATATTGATACAACGAAACCTATGATATTAGGGAATGTACTTGGTAGTGTAAGATTTAGTAATTATCTACCAAAGGAAGAAGTAGGCGAAATAATAATGAGATTAAGACAATATTATGATGTTCATTATACTGAAGCAACTTACTACGTTGATAAGCAAATGTTCTATTTTAACTTTGCTGAAGACAACTCTGCTATTGTTAGAGTATTTCCTTTAGAAGATTATTACAAGCTAGATCCAGATAATAAAATGGAAACTTATAGATTTGGAATAATCTACATCAATGA
>CAOKRC010000014.1 GCA_948471035.1 uncultured Clostridium sp. | reverse complement strand
AGGTGGATCTGTTTTCAATTATTATTTGGATCATTTTTAGTTTAGCATAAACAAAAGTATTTTCCTTTATCATATATTTCATAACCTTTAGCATTTAGTACAAATTTAAAGTCAGAATACTTTTTAACGGATTTTATTGCCTCATCAATATCATTTATCTTTTGCATTTTTTCATTACTACGATTAAAATTATCAATTCTTTTATCTCTAAAAACTTTTTCTTGTCTAGCTTTTTCTGTTTCCACAATAGACAATCCATATTTTAAGCATAATCTATCTGAAGTGTCTTTCATTAAAGCAATTTCTTCATTACTATTATGATATTTTTTACCATCCATAAATGAAACTGAATTTAAAATCAGATGATTATGCACGTTTTCTTTATTTATGTGAGTACAAATGATTACTTGATATTTATCTCCCCATAATTCTTCAGCAAGTTCTTTTCCAATTTGATTTGCTTTTTCTGGAGTTACTTCGTTTCCTTTAAATGATTGAATTATATGATAACCCAATGTCTTATTTTCTTTATGGAAGAACTTTTTAGTGAGAAACATTTCTTTATAAGCAGTTTGTACAGAACAATTTATACTTGAAACTAAAATACCATTATCAGTTTTGTCTCCATTTTTACCATAATTGATAACTGCTTGTAAATTACTTTTGATTGTTTTTATTTTCATAACTGCCATATACTAAGCCTCCTTTTACTATTCTCTTGAATATACTTTCTTCTGAAATTCTAAAATGAAACTATGAATAGTTTTATTTATATATTCTAAATCATCATTTCTAATATATTTCGCTCCATTTACTGCTCTTGCAATTTGGTTTATATTATTTGCTATACCAGAAATATCTCTTGTAAATTCTCTAATTTCTTTTGTAGGTTGTTCTCTTATTTTGTAACCCTTAATACAACTTCTTAAAAATTCGGATTCGTTCATTCCTGCTTTTTTAGATTTTGCCTTTAATAAATTTTTCTCTTGTGTATTTAAATAAATTTGTTGTTTTATAGTTCTTTCTCTCATAAATTTATTTGCTCCTTTTCAAAATTTTTTATAGGGGTTTGGGGAATAATTTCCCCATTTAAAAATTTCAGATGTGAAATTTTAGATTTGTATTTATACGGGAGTATAAATGCGTCGCTTGCTTTTAATATTCTAACAAGTAAAAATTGTTTAAATTTAGCCATTTCTTGCTCTAAAAATTGTGCAAAAAAAGAAGAAATTCCTTTTGAAATCTCTTCTAAAAATATTTAGTTGTTTAATTTTTGTGCTTACATCATGTCCTAAAGAACGCACAATAGTTAAGCAAAAAATGTAATTATTTAAAGTAAATATCTTTTATTTTTATTACACTTTGTGTTAATGCTTCATAAGATATTCCCTTTGCATATTCATAGGTTTTCTGATATTTTTCCCATTGCTTTTTTAATGAATTATCTGTTTTTATTAAAGCAATTACGTCTTCAACTGTAGTTATATTATTTATAATTTCATAAGTGTTTCTGTGTTTAGATGTTTCAATAATTGCATCTTTTAATACTTTATTTGATATATTTTTCTTATCTAAATGTGTAAGCATATATAGGTCATAAAAATCTCTTATTCTCGTATTTAATATACTTCTTTTGATTAATGATTCATACTTTTCAGCTATAATTGTTTCAACATTATATGTCCATATTTCAATATCTCTATCTTCTAATAGCAAATTATATTTATAATTTATTTCTTTGTAAGTTATTTTATCTCCTGCTGTTACATCTATTTTTAAATCAACAGGCATTTCATCAAAATTTGCCTGAAGATGAACTCTAAGCCCACCATAATCATCATCTTCTCGAATGTTTTCGATTTTAATAATTTTAAATAAAATATTATCATCAATATCTATTTTTATAACGTCTTCTAAGATATTGTTTAAATTTTCTACATCTAATTTAAAACCTTTAATTGTGGTATCCATATCCATTGTAGACCTATTATCTATACCTAAAATAGAAGAAATAAGCATTCCACCTTTTAAAATAAAATTGCTTTTATATTTGGATATAGAAATTCTTTCTAATAATCTCTCAAGCATATAAGTTTGCATCACTGCATGAGGAGATACTTTTTCTTCTTTTGCTATATTATTTATTTTTGCCTTTAAACTCATTGCATTTTTTATCATAACAACACCTCAATATATTGTTTTAAAATGTTTTCTAGTCTAAATACTTTTGCATATTTGCTTAATTTAATTAAATCTTTATCTTTTATTTTGGCATATTCTTTCATTGCAGTATTAAAAATTTGTAAGTCTATTTTATTTCTATCCCTTATAATATCAATAATAGTTCTTTCTAAATCATATACTCTAACAGTCGTTCCATCTTGTAAATTTAAGTTTGTTTGTCCAACTTCAAAATTAGTTTGTTTTATATAATGGGCAGTAATTAAGTCATCGTTTACTCTAATGTTACTAGGAAAAGTCAAATCTACTTTTAATGGTGTTCTATCTGTTAAATGATAGAAATATAATGCAGTATTATGTGAAAAAATTCCAGTTTTATATCTTTGTTGCAATAAAAAGAAATCATTTACAGATTTGCCAGTTTTTGCATATACTCCTTTTTCTAGTTTATTAATATAATTTTCATCACATAATAATTTTATATATTGTTTATGAATATTTAATTTTTTTAAATCACTTGTTAAAAGAATACCATTATTTTTTTCAATAAAATTTTTTAAAATTTCAATATTTTCCATCTTTTTGACCTCCTTATACATATTATAACTAAAATGTATAAGGAAGTCAATGAAATTTACGTTTTTTAATTATTTTGAAAATTCTTCCATTTTAAAATAATCAGTTCTCTCTAATTATATCAATACTTTTATTAAATAAGAGAGCTTTTTTACAACCTAATAAAAATAATTCTTTTTCTTCAAAACTTAATATATTAATATAAATTGATACTAACTTTTGTAGCATTTTACATTCCTCTTTGCTTAGTTCTAATTCAAGTTGCTCTTCAAAAATTAATTGCAAGTTTGGAAAATCTTTTAGAATTTTATAATATTCATCTGTCAATTTTTTATATTCTAAATCTTTGCTTTTTAATTCAATTCTCATATTATCTATTAAGTCGCTAAACTCTGATAAATCTATATTATATACTTTCTTTTTTTTCATATACTTGTACCTCTTTTCTAAACATAAATTAATTCTTTAAATATAATTTCTTCTACACGATTTTTAATATTATTCATTCTACAACCCCATTCCATTTGATTATTTGCTTTTAATTCTTCAGTTATATTTTCTTGCTTTGCAAATTGTTTCATTAGCAGATTAAATCTTTCATTAGCAGTCTTATCTATTTCTAATAAATGACTTCTCAATTTGTTTTCAAGCCACAGGATTGTATATTCTATTTTCTTATGCTCTAATAAATATTTTAATCTTAGCTTTCCATATTTACCAAGTTCATTAGCTTTTACACTAGCTGAATCAATTAAATTTGGAAAATAGTAATCGCCTTTTCTTATATATTCAATTCCAGTTTTCTCATCAATAAATCTTTCTTTTAATTTTTTATTTTCCATATTATAAAATCTCCTTTATCAATTTTTTAACACTTATTTGCATATAAATAATCTAAATTATCATATTGCCTTTGTTCATAGTTTTGAAATGAATTTTTACTGCCTCCTATATTGTTATTATTTATATATTTATTATTATAGCTATTATGGACTGTTGATTTTGAACATTCAGGAGTGTATGTTTTATTCATTCCTGAGTGTTGTTTTTGTGCATTCTTGAAATTTATTATTTTTTCATTCTCAATAGTATCAATTGTTTTACCTAAATAAATAATATTAGGTAAATTTTTTCCTTGCTTTTTCTCTTGAATTAGGTTACACTCTTTAAGTAAATTGATAGCATTATCAAGTGCTGAACGTTTGAGATGAAGTTTTTCTCCAATTTCATCTCTTTTAAAAATCACATACATATTTCCTTTATCATCATAGAATTGTATTTTTGAATTTTTATCTATTTGCTTAAAGGATAATTCTAACCTATCGGCTAAAATAGAAAATAATAATATTGCATTTGGAGTAAGTTTTTTATATTCTTCTCTTTCTAATAGTTCTCTTGGCACTTGAATAAAACTATTAAAATTTAAAATATCTGAATTTTTAAATGGTGTAAACTCATACATATTAGACCTCCCTCTATTTTATTTTTCTAATTTGTTCTAGAATTTTTCTAGAAAATAATCTTTAAATGCTTGATATGACAAGGTTTTGTTCTTCGTAAAATTTTCTACAATAATTTACTTTGAACTTTTTTCTGTTCTAGAACAGTTTTCTAGAACGAATTTTAATGATTAAGAGGGAATTTAGAAGACTAAAAAAAGTAAAAACACATTATTCCAATCTTTTGAAATAATGTGTTTTTAGCACTTTTGATATAATTTTCGTCCTTCTGTAGTTTTCTACAGAAATTCGATTTTTTGGTCGAGGTGACAGGGATCGAACCTGCGACCTCATGGTCCCAAACCACGCGCGCTACCAACTGCGCTACACCTCGATATTTTTTAAGCACTTATATAATATAGCATAAATTAAGAGTGTTTGCAAGATATTTTATAAAAAAATTTAAAATAATTGTCCGCTAAAAATTGACAAAGTCTAAAAACTATGATAAAATACTTACTTGTAATCCGCTTAATTAAGGTTTGTAAAAGTTAATTAAGTTTAACTACCTAAAATTTAGGATTAGCGAGTATACAAAAAAGGGAGGTGTACATATATGTACGCAATAATTGAAAGCTGTGGAAAACAATACAAAGTAACTGAGGGTGATGTTGTATTTTTTGAAAAATTAGATGCGGAAGAAGGAAAAAAAGTTACATTTGATAAAGTAGTACTAGTATCTAATGGAGAAAAAATAGAAATAGGAAATCCTTATGTTAAAGGCTTTAAAGTTGAGGGAAAAGTAGTAGCTCACGGAAAAGGTAAAAAAATAATTGTTTACAAATATAAAGCTAAAAAGAACTATAGAAGAACACAAGGACATAGACAACCATATACAAAGGTTGAAATAACTTCTATAAAGAAACCAGTTGCAAAAAAAGCTGAACCAGCAGAAGAAAAAGTAGAAGCATAAAATTAGATTTTATAAAAAAAGATATATCACTATAAATTAGGAGGGAGTGAGATAAAGTATGGCTCATAAAAAAGGTCAAGGTAGTGTTAAAAACGGAAGAGACAGTGAGTCTAAACGTCTTGGTGTGAAACGTGCTGATGGACAATTTGTTCTAGCAGGAAATATATTAATTAGACAAAGAGGAACTAATGTACATCCAGGAACTAATGTTGGAATTGGTAGTGATGATACTTTATATGCATTAGTAGATGGAATAGTTAAATTCGAGAGATTAGGAAAAGATAAAAAGAAAGTTAGTGTTTATGCACAAGAAGTAACAGAATAATAAAACTGGGTAGCAAACCAAAATGTTTGCTATCCTTTTTATTAATGTTCAGACTATAACTAACATCTCTATATAAATTAATGCTATAAGAATTCTCCGTAAGTCCTACGGACTGCCACCTCCTTTAAATAAAGGAGGATTTCTCTATTTTTCAAAAATAACTATTATAGTTTAGAGACTTATTAAAACAGTAGAATAAAGTCCACATTACTTAATGAGCAAACGTCCTCGTTTAGCTATTTAACCAAGATTATAAGAAATTAAATTTACAAAATGAATAAAATTCAATATTATTTGGAAATATAATATTGGTGATAAATATGAGGATATCGTGGTTAAAATCAAAAAACGATGACAAAAGTTTTAAATTTCAAAAAAATATAGGATTTGATGTATATGAAATAGAAGACCTAGAAACAACAGACAACAAAATAAATGAATTAGTAGAAAAAAATTATCACACAATAATTTTATCAAATGAAATAGCAGGATTTTCAACAGACATTATAAAAAAATATGCTAAAGACGATACAGTAAACATTATAATTGCAAATAACAAAAAAGAATATTAATAAAACTATTGAATATAGATATAAAGATAATATTCTTATACAAATTATGGGGTGATATAATGCTTACAAGAGATATAGTATTTAATGATTTTGTAAATGAATTTAGTAGTAAAATATATAATCTTAAAAGTGATAAACCATTTACAGATTACATATTTTTATGTGTAGGTTCAGATAAAATAACAGGAGATGCATTTGGTCCAATAGTAGGAGAAAATCTAAAAAAATTATTCAAAAATTTTTACAACAATATAAAAGTAGTAGGAACTCTACAAAATCCAATATCAGGAGTAAATTTAGAAAAAGAAGTAAATAACATTATAAATTTATATGAAAATCCATGTATAATTGCAATAGATGCAGCACTTTCAAAAACAGAAAATATAGGAAAAATTGTAGTATCAAACTCAAAAACCAAATTTGGAAGAGGAACTAATAAAAAAATGATAGAAGTAGGAGACATTAGCATAAAAGGAATCGTTGCAAAAGACCATAATATGCCAAGATGTAACTATCAAGAATTACAAAATACATCATTAAATATAGTAATGAACCTTGCAGACATTACAGCAGAAGGAATTTATAATGTTATAAAATATAGATAGTAAAATGTATATTCCTAAAAAAAGTGGAAAAAATTATAATAACCAATTTTTTAGGAGGGTACATATGGAAGAAAACAATATGAAAAACATAGTAGTATTAAAAGATTTACCGTCAAATCTTATTGAAGAAGCAATAGTAATATTAAAAGAAAATGTTAGTATGAAAAACATAAATAAGAAAAAGGAAAATGTAAAAGTTACTACAAGAAGAAAATTAAGTTCTAAGGAATATATTATAAAAGAAGCAGAATCAGTTGTAGCAAGTTATATAGCAAATTTAGAAAAACCAAAACAACTAGAAGTAACTAATAATAAAATAAAAAAGAAATATAAAAACCTACAAAAGCTAACAGCATTCTTTGCAGTTATTGCAGTACTAGGGATAATAATAAATTTAATATAAAATTATGTAGGGGGTAGCATGTCATGCTACCCTCTATTCAAAAAAATAGTAAAATAATAAAAAGTAAATTTGTTATTTTTTACTAACCCCAAAAGAATAATTTGTATAAAATCAAGAAGCATAAAACACTTTTTTCTAACATATATATAGAACAAAAGCAGACATTAATAACAATATAACTATAAAAAATATATTACGTTAGAAGAGGTGTTTTTTTATTGGAAAGAACTTTAAGTCCAGAAGAAAAAATTAGACGAGCAGAAGAAATATATTCAAGGAGAAGAAGTGGGTATACAAATAGAAATGTCGCAACAGTAAATGTATCAAACGAGAAAAATTATGGATTATTAAAAAAAATGATATTACAAATTGCCATCTGTTTAGTAATTTATTTTATATTTTATTTAGTTCAAAATAGCAACTATGTATTTTCTGTGGAAATAATAAACAAAACAAAAGAAATATTATCATACGACATAAATATAGAAGAAATATATACTAACATTATAAATGGAATCAATAGTTTTAGTAATGACTTAGTTAATGATACAAATGATACAGAAAATACAATAAATGAAGAAGAAAATCAAGAAAGTAATACTGTAGATACAGATATGCAAAATACAGTAGGAGTGGCAAAATTAGCAAGTATAACAATAGAAAATATTACACTTGCTCAAAATTCACACGAAAGAGAGCAAACGATAGAAAATAACAATGAACAAGCAAGTAATGAAGAAACTAAAAACCAAGAAAACTTGACAGACGAAGAATATATAAAAACATTTAATTTAGTAAAACCCATAGAAGGAATAGTATCATCAGAATTTGGAATAAGAAATGTAGATAATCCAATAGTAAGCAAAAATCATATGGGAATAGATATAGCAGCAAATACAGGAACTGAGATCAAATCTGCAATGGATGGAGAGGTTACGATATCATCTACGGAAGGAAGTTATGGATATCATATACAAGTAACAAATAACGATGTAAGCACAATGTATGCACACTGTAGTAAATTATTTGTAAATGTTGGAGATAATGTAACCAAAGGACAAGTAATTGCAGAAGTAGGGTCTACAGGAAATTCAACAAATCCACATTTACATTTTGAAATAAAAAGAGGAAATAACTATATAAATCCTAGAGACATATTAGAATTTTAGAAAAACAATTAATGTTAAAAATTATTATAATAGTAAACTAGCGTGAGTGTAGTGATATATTTATTTTGAAAAGTGGAGTACGCTTAAGTATGCGGAGGTCATGACGAGTGTCGGAACTTTCCAAAATAAATATATTACTACATGGAAGCGACTAAAGAGAAAATAGTCTTAATTATAATAAAGGGGGATTATAATGAGTATAAATATTAACTTAAAAATATTTCTATTTGCAATCATATTTTATTTTACTAAACAAATAGAAATATATGCACTGCTTATGATATTTGCAATTTTACATGAAATAGGACATTTAATTTGTGGTTTAATATTAGGACTTAAGCCAAAATCGCTAAAAATAATGCCATTTGGAATAAGTGTAGAGTTTAGTGTAATATGCAACGACTATAATAAAAAGATAAAAAATGCAAATTTACTTGGTCTAAAGAAAATAATAATAGCACTTGCAGGACCTGTTACAAATCTCCTTATAGTAGGAATTTGTTTGATATTAAGAAAATACAATGATTATTTTTGGTGTAATGAAATAATATATGCAAACATATTAATTGCACTATTTAATTTACTTCCAATATATCCACTAGATGGAGGAAGGTGTTTAAAATCCATAATACATATTCTAAAAGGAAATAAGCAAGCAATAGAATATACAAATTACATATCAAACATATGTGTAATATTAGTAACAATGCTTGCAAGTATAGGAATATACTATTACAAAAATATAGCAATATTATTCATAATAATATATCTATGGGCAATGATTATTATAGAAAATAAAAAATACAATACTAAAAAGAGAATTTATAAAATAATAGAAAACAGTTGAAATAAAACAAAAATAATAGTACTATATACATAGGAAAAAACGGAGGAATGCAAATGATAAATTTAAAACAAAACAAAGGAATAACACTAGTAACACTTATACTTGCGATTATTATAATGCTTATAATATCAAGTGTAATACTTTATAATGCAAGTACAGGAATAAATACAAGAGCATTAAATAATATGTATAATGATATAACCATATTAAAAGACAAAGTAGATATATATTATTCACAATATGGAACACTTCCAATAATTAAGACATTATACACAAATGTTGAAAACGTAAAAAATATAAATATAAATGATAATGAAAACTATTATGTAGTTGATATAGAATCATTAGAGAATGTAACTCTAACATATGGAAAAGAATATAAAGAATATAAACAAACTATCGACAATCAAAAAACAGATTTATATATAATAAATGAGCAAAGCCATACAATATACTATGTAAAAGGAATAAAGTTAGATAATAAAAACTATTATACAATACCAAATGAATATACAAAAATAGAAATTCCACAAGTTAGTAGATTAAAACTAAAACAGAAAAATAACAACATAGCGACATTAGAAATAGATGCGACGAATAAGAATATAGGAATAAAAACAATTAATTTATATAAAGAAAATGATATTTATAAAACATATGAATATACAAACTCTGTAAAAGAAAGAAAACAAGAAATTGTAGATATAGAATTACTTTTTTATGAAGAAAGCAACTGGTATATACAAATAATAGATACAAGTGGAAATGCTACAACATCAGGAACAATAACATTAAAAAATGAAGATACAATAAGTACAAAAGAAGACCTCTTTGCACTTGCAGAAGTAGTAAATAGTGGAAACACATTAGAAGGAAAACTTATAAAACAAATAAATGATATAGATTTAAATAATGAAATATGGACACCAATAGGAAACTATGAACAAAATGAAAACTATTATTTTGCAGGACAATATGATGGAAGAGGATATACAATTAGTGGTTTAAATATTAATCAAAATATAAGCTATAAAGCCTTATTTGGAAAAAATACAGGAACAATACAAAATGTAATACTAAAAGAAGAGGCTGAATATGAAAATAGTATTATAGAAATATGTTCAGTAAATACAGGAGTAATAAGTAATTGTACAGATAATTCTAAGAAAGAAATGCAAAATAGTGAAGAAGTACAAGATAATGAAGAAATGCAAAATAATAAAGTAACACAAGACTAATAATTAAAATGTGGGCAGACAAAAGTATCTGTCCACATCTTATATACTAAAATTCAAAAACTTTATCAAAATTTTCAAAATTTACTTGAAAAACACCATAAAAGTAAGTATAATAGTAATGTTAAAATAAAAATGCAGCTGTAGCTTAGTTGGATAGAGTGTTCGGCTACGAACCGGAAGGTCGGGGGTTCGAATCCCTCCAGCTGCACCACATACAACCTTCATCGAACTTTTTGAAAGTCTTGATATAATTTAATTTTAAGACTATGAAAAATTTGATGAACACAATAATCTTATTCCAACTCTTATGAAATTTCATTTTATGCATATACTCCTTTACAAATTTTTATTATTATAAATAAAATCAACAATATTCACATGATTTATACCATCTCGTTTTTGAAGTAACATATCCATAGTAAATAAATATCTAGGGTATAGTTCTTTAATCATATAAAATGGTCTATATTCTCGTTCTTCAGTATCTTTGTTGCTAATGTCTTTAGAAACTTGAATATAGTAGTAATCATCATAATTTGCTCTTGCAATAAAATCACATTCTAGCTTTCCAATGTAACCTACAGAAAGTTTGTAATTTTTGCTCTTTAAATAAGCATACATTACATTTTCAAGAACTGGTCCATAGTTTATTCTATTGTCAGTATTTTGTGAATAGTAAATGCTTAAATCGGCTAAATAATATTTCTTTTCGCCCTTTAAAACAGATTTTGATTTTATATCAAATAGCTCACAAGAATAGATGATTTTAGCCTTTTCTAAAATGTCTAAATATCTTTTTATAGTTCTTCTATCTACATTTATCTTTACTTCATTTTTTAGATAATTGTATATATTCTTTATAGATATAACTGTGCCAAAATTATTAATAATAAATTTTTCTATTCTTTCAAATAAAGCTTTATCCTTTATTTTATTGCTTGTTTTTATGTCTTTATCGAAGATTTGACTTATAACACTAGAAGTATACGTTATTTTTTCATCATAATTGTCATAGTATAAGGACTTTGGAAATCCACCATTTCTAATGTATTCCTCAAATTCTAAATAAATATTTTCATTAACATTCTTATTTAAAAATCTTTTCATATCTACATATTCGTAAAAAGAAAGAGTCAGCATTTCTATTTCAATATATCTACCAGTTAATTTTGTTACCAACTCTCCACTCAAAAGGTAAGAGTTTGAGCCTGTAATAAAGATAGATATATTTCCTTCTTCTCTATAAGAATTAATTAGAGATTCAAAGTTCTTAACATTTTGTATTTCATCAATAAATAAATATTTAAAATCATCATCAGTTATCTTTTCATCTATTATTTTTTCTAATTGTTTTGATGTTCTTATATCTTTATATCCTTTTTTATCTAACTCTATATAAATAATATCTTTTTCATTTATGCCATTTTCCAATAGTTCTTGAATAATTGATTTTAAAAAATATGATTTTCCACATCTTCTTATTCCAGATATAACTTTAATCATATCATCTTTATAAAATCCACGAATTTTATTTAAATAATTTTCTCGTTTATATATTCTTTCCATATCATCACCATAATTATATTATTATATTTTTTTAAAAAAGTCAAGTTATCGACCAATTTTAATACGTTTTTATTTTAAAATGGTCAATAACTCTCAAAAATACACTTACAAAATTATAAATGTTATGTTAAAGTAAAGAAAATAAATTGATTGATATTTGTATCAATCGTCAAGAGAGCCAAAAAAGTTGTAGATAACTACGCCAATGGTACCAAAAAGAGCAATGAACTTTATTTCTTGCTCTTTTTGCTATCCGAAAATCTCCAATCCATATTATACCGAAGAGTCAGTTTAATATATTTTATTTCCAAATTATGATATAAAAATAAAAATAGGAGGTATGTATGGATAAGAAATTATATTCATATACGGAAATAACAGATTTAAAGGATATGCTAAACAAAACAAAAGACATGTATAAAGATAAAATAGCATATAAAATAAAAAAAGAAGAAGGAAAATATAAAACATACACGCATAAAGAAATAAGAGATATGATAGATAACCTTGGAACAGCACTAATAGACATGGGACTAAAAAATAAAAAAATAGCTGTTATAGGAGAAAATAGATTTGAATGGGAGGTAGCATACTTATCTATAGTATGTGGAACTGGAATAGTAGTACCCTTAGATAAAGCATTACCAGAAAATGAATTAGAATCATTAATAGAAAGATCACGGAATAGAAGCAATATTTTACTCAAAAAAATATGAAGAAATGATAAATAAAATCAAATACGATGAAAGCAATAAATTAAAACATTTAATATCTATGGATATAGAAATACATACAAATGGGGTATATTCACAAGAAGAACTAATACAAAAAGGAAAAAAATTAATAGAAAAAGGCGATAGAAGATTTTTAGATGCAAAAATTGATGCAGAAAAAATGAGCATAATGCTATTTACATCAGGCACAACATCAAAATCAAAAGTAGTTGCATTATCACACAAAAATATATGTTCAAATTTGATGGATATAGCAAGCGTTCTAAACATTAATGAAGAAGATACATTACTTTCTGTATTACCAGTTCATCACGTATTTGAATGTACAGTTGGATTTCTATTATCTTTATATAAAGGCTCTAAAAGGACATTTTGTGATGGTTTAAAACACATAGTAGAAAACTTAAACGAATACAAAGTTAGTGTTATGGCATGTGTTCCAGGGATATATGAACGAATTTTTATGATGATTAGAAAAAATCTTGAAAAACAAGGAAAACTCCAAGAAGTACTAGAAAAAGAAGAACAATATAAAAACTCATCAATGGAAGAAAAAAAGAAAGTATTTAGTGAAATACATGAAATGCTAGGTGGAAATATAAAACTATTTATAAGTGGAGCAGCAGCACTAGATCCCAAAATTGAAGAAAAATATAGATTACTTGGTTTGAACCTAGTTCAGGGATATGGATTAACAGAGACATCTCCAGTAGTAGGTGTTGGAAGTAACAAACATTATAAAACGGGTTCAATAGGTAAAGCAGTTCCAAGTGTAGAAGTAAAAATAAAAAATGCAAATAATGAGGGAATAGGAGAATTACTTGTAAAAGGGCCAAGTGTAATGCTTGAATATTATGGCAATAAAAAAGCGACAAATGAAGCAATAAAAGACGGTTGGTTTCATACAGGAGACCTAGCGAGAATAGATAAAGATGGATATATATTTATATGTGGAAGAAAGAAAAGTGTAATAGTATTAAAAAATGGTAAAAACATCTTTCCAGAAGAAATGGAAAACTTAGTAAATAAAATAGAAGGAGTAAAAGAATCATTTGTATTTGGAAAAATGCAATCTTCAGATAAAAACGATATAAAAATAAATGTACAAATTGTATATGATAAAGAAGTTGTAAAAGACACATATAAAGTAACAAGTGAAGAAGAAATTTACAGAGTATTATCAAACAAAATAAAAGAGATAAATCAAGCAATGCCACAATATAAAGCAATAAGAGGAATATTATTAACTGAAAATCCATTAATAAAAACTACAACTAATAAAATAAAAAGGCAGGAAAATCTAGATGCAATTGAAAAGACTAAAAACTAATTTTTTAGGGAAAAATGCAATTTATTATAAACAAATTGATTCAACCCAAAAACAAATATGGAAACTTTTAGAAAATAAGAATACACCAAATGGAACGCTAGTAATGGCAGACATCCAAACAAATGGAATGGGAACACATGATAGAGTATGGTATACAGACGAAGAAAACAACATAGCATTCTCATTCTTTATAAAAATGAACAGCAATATAAAACAAATAGATGGAATAACAATAAAAATTGCACAAATAGTACTAGACATATTTAAAAATATATACCATATAGAATTGCAAATAAAAGAACCAAATGACATTGTATATAATGGTAAAAAACTAGGTGGAATATTAACACAAACTAAAGTTATAGGAGAAAATGTAAAATATTTAGTAGTAGGAATAGGAATAAACACTGAAAAAGAAAAATTTAATAAAGATATAGAAGATATAGCAACATCAATAAAAAAAGAATTTGGTATTTATGTAGAGCAAAAAGAATTCATAACAGAATTCTGTAATCAATTTGAAAAAGAAATACAAATAATAATTTAAATAATATAGAACGAACTATGTATCAACATAAAAGAAAAACAATGTAGGGGAGGGCGGCTTTAGTCCACCCAAAATAAAAACCAAAAAATAATATGTAGGGGTCGATGCCCTCATCGACCTGTAAAAAATAAAGGAGGAATAAAATTGAAAATTGGATTTTTATTTCCAGGGCAAGGCTCACAAAATATAGGAATGGGAAAAGACCTATATGAAAAATATGACATAGTAAAAGATACATATAATAAAGTTAAACAAATAACAGGTATAGATATTGCAAAAATAACATTTGAAGGACCAGAAGAATTACTAAATGAAACAAAATACACACAACTAGCAATATTAACAATGAGCCTAGGAATATTAGAAATATTAAAACAAAAGAATATACAATGTGATATATCAGCAGGTTTAAGTTTAGGAGAATATACAGCACTAATAAATAGTAATGCAATTTCATTTAATGAAGGAATAGAACTTGTAAAAAAAAGAGGAGAATATATGCAAGACCTATTACCTAAGGGAGATTGGCAAATGGCAGCAATCTTGGGGCTTAGTGATGAACAAGCAGAAGAAGTCTGTAAAAAAGTAAAATCAGGTTTTGTAAAACCAGCAAATTATAACACTTTAGGTCAGGTTGCAATTTCAGGAGAAGAAGTGGCGATTAAAGAAGCAGAAATAATTGCAAAAGAAATGGGAGCCAAAAAAGTAAAAGTATTAAAAACAGCAGGGCCATTTCATACAGAAAAACTATTAGAAAGTTCCAATGCACTAAAAAAAGAATTAGAAAAGATAACAATTAACAAATGCGAAACAAAAGTAATCAAAAACATAGATGGAGATTTCTATAAAGACACAGATGATATAAAAGATATATTAGCAAAACATATTATAAATCCAGTTAGGTTTTCAAAAACACTACAAAATATGATAGATAATGAAATAGACACATTCATAGAAATTGGACCAGGAAAAACATTATCAGGATTTGTAAAAAGAATGAAGCAAGAACCAGCAATACAAATATTAAACATAAACGATGTACCAAGCCTAGAAAATGTATTAGATTATATAAATGTGTAGAGACATGTGACCATTATCGTCCCCAATAAATAAAAACAATGCAAACGGTGTAGGGGTGGGCGGCTTTAGTCCGCCAAAAATAAAAACCAAAAAATAATATGTAGGGGTTGATGCCCTCATCGACCCAATTGTATGCAATCCAAAAAGAAAGGAATGATTAGTATAAATGAATAAAGTTGCATTTATAACAGGTTCTACTAGGGGAATAGGAAAAGAAATAGCAATAACACTAGCAAATAATGGATATGACATTGCAATAAACTATAGAACAGAAAATGAAGACTTAAAAAACACAAAAAAAGAAATCGAAGAAAAAGGTGTAAAATGCTTTGCGGTTCAAGGAGATGTATCTAGCTTTGAAGACTGCGAAAGATTTACAAAAGAAATTATAGAGGAATATGGAAAAATTGATGTATTAGTAAACAATGCAGGAATAACAAAAGATACTTTACTAATGAGAATGAAAGAAGAAGACTTTAGAGATGTAATCGATATAAACTTAGTTGGAACATTCAATGTAACAAAAAATGTAATCAGCTATATGATAAAAGCCCGTTCAGGAAGAATAATAAACATATCATCAGTAGTAGGAATATCGGGAAATGCAGGACAAACAAATTATTCAGCATCAAAAGCAGGAATAATAGGCTTCACAAAAAGCCTAGCAAAAGAAGTAGCATCAAGAGGAATATTAGTAAATGCAGTAGCACCAGGATTTATAGAAACTAGCATGACAGATGTACTAAAAGAAGAAATAAAAGAAGAAATAGCAAAAACAATACCATTAAAAAGAATGGGAACATCTAAAGATGTTGCAAACTTAGTAAAATTTTTAGCAAGTGATGATAGTTCATATATAACAGGGCAAGTGCTGAATGTAGATGGTGGAATGTTAATGTAACCAAAAGAAGCCTTTATTCTTCATATTACAAAGAATAAAGACTTCAGTTGGTAATTAATGATTCTTTACGGCAAAAGTTACATAATAGTAGCATGCACCTGTAGGAGTGTAATGTGTACCCTGATCGAAAATTGTAAGCTCAATTGATAAACGAGAGAATAATTCCATTACAGGTGAAATCAAAAGGCTATGTCCAGCCATCAGCTCTTTAAGTTGAAAACAATGAGGAATTTTTCCGCACTTAATTACTTCAACAGCTACCTGTGCAATGGATGAAATCATTTTTACCTTATTACTGTCATCACTTTTAGCATACTCATCCCGAAGCGTAGTCAACACTTCAAAGAAATTCATTAATTCATCATGATCGTTCATAATGTCTACCTCCTTGGGTTTTGTATTAACATAATATCATAGATTGCAAACAAATGCAATAGAAAGGATTAAAAAATGGAAAAAAGAGTAGTTATAACAGGACTTGGAGCGATAACTCCAATAGGAAAAAATACAAATGAAATGTGGAATGGAATTCTAGAAAAAAGATGTGGAGTTGACGAAATAAAATTATTTGATGCAAGCGATTTTAAAACAAAATTTGATGCAGAAGTAAAAGACTATAATCCATTAGATTATTTTGAATTAAAACAAGCAAAAAGATTTGATAGAAGTTCTCAGTTCGCAATAATAGCAGCAAGAGAAGCCATTAAAGATTCTGGAATAAATAAAGAAAATACAGATTTTGAAAAAGTAGGAGTATTTGTTAGTTCAGGAATAGGTGGATTAATCACAATGCAAGAGCAAAGTGAAATAAATTGTATAAAAGGACATAATAGAGTTTCACCTATGTTTATACCTATGGTAATAGCTAACATGCCAGCACGGAAACATTGCAATAGAAATAGGTGCAAAGGGAGAATCCATTTCAATAGTTACAGCATGTGCATCTTCAACACACGCAATAGGTGAAGCATATAAAAACATAAAAGATGGATATGAAGACGTTATATTTGCGGGAGGGACAGAAGCTGCAATTTGTACATTAGGAATAGCAGGATTTGAAAATATGAAAGCCTTAACGCATGCAGACACAAAAGAAAGAGCAAGCATCCCATTTGATAAAGAAAGAAGTGGATTTGTTATGGGAGAAGGTGCAGGTGTTATTGTACTTGAAGAATTAGAACATGCGAAAAAAAGAGGAGCAAAAATATATGCAGAAATAATAGGATATGGAGCAACTAGTGATGCATATCATATTACATCACCAGCACCAGATGGAGAGGGAGCTAAAAGAGCAATTTTAAGAGCAATTGAAGATGCTAGGTTACAACCAGAAGATATAGATTATATAAATGCACATGGAACATCTACACACTTAAATGATGCTACAGAAACAATAGCTATAAAAAATGCTTTAAAAGAAGCATCAAATAAAGTAATGGTAAGTTCAACAAAAGGAAATACAGGTCATTTATTAGGTGCAGCTGGAGCAGTAGAAGCAATAATATGTACAAAAGCAATTGTAGAGGGCAAAGTTCCACCAACAATTAACTATAAGGTAAAAGATGAAGAATGTGATTTAGATATTGTACCAAATGAACCAAGAGATGCAAAATTAAATGTTGTTATGTCTAATTCTTTAGGCTTTGGCGGACATAATGCATCTATTATAATAAAGAAATATGAAGAATAAGTTAATGATTATAATTACAGCAAATATAAAAATAATATATCAATATAAGTGTAAATTATAATATAAAATTATTAAAATTTTAAAGTAAAGGGAGATAAAAATGGAATACGAAAAAATAAAACAATTAATGGAAGATATGGGAAATTCAAAACTAACAGCAATAGATATAGATTTTCCAGATGGTACAAAAATCAGTATGAAAAAAGAAATAAAACAAGAAATAATACATACAAATTCTGTTCAAACACCAGTTAATATCGAACAAGAAATAGTTTCAATTAAAGATACTAATGAACAAGAAGAAACTAATGGAAATGTTGTAAAATCACCAATGGTAGGAACATTTTATATAAAGCCATCTCCAACATCTAATCCATATGTAGAGATAGGAAAAGAAGTAAAAAAAGGAGATACACTTTGCATAGTAGAAGCAATGAAATTAATGAATGAAATAGAAAGTGAATGTTCAGGAAAAATCACAAAAATTCTAGTAAAAGACGGAGACCCAGTAGAATACGGAACACCATTATTTGTAATAGAATAGAGGAGAATTAAAATGTTAAATAAAGAGCAAATAAAAGAAATAATTCCACAAAGAGAACCATTTTTAATGATAGATGAAGTAGAGGAATTTATACCAGGGGAAAGTGCAGTAGCATATAAAAATGTTTGTGAAGAAGAATGGTATTTTAAAGGACATTTTCCAGGAAATCCTATAATGCCAGGAGTATTAATTACTGAAAGTTTAGCACAAACAGGAGCAGTTGCGATTTTATCTATGGAAGAAAATAAAGGAAAAAATGCTTTGTTTGGTGGAATAGATAAAATGAAATTTAAAAAAATGGTAGTTCCAGGTGATAGACTTAAATTAGAAGTGAAAATTATCAAAAGAAAAGGACCAATAGGTGTGGGAGAGGCATCCGCAACAGTTAATGGAAGTATTGTCGCTAAAGGGGAACTTACTTTTGCAGTAGTTTAAATAATAGGTTTGCAGTCCGCTCCCAAGTAGTAATATATTTATTTTTTATAAGTTTCGACACTAGTCAAGGTCGCTGGAGACTTAAGCGTACTCCACTTCTAAAAAATAAATATATTACTTCTTTCGCGCTGATTGTTACTAGGTTAGCTCCCAATGGTTTAATTATATTTTTTTAGAAGTGAGCTTGTGTGAAGTTGGGACGAACGGATAAAAAAATATAATTAAACCATTAAGAGTAGACTATATGTTAAAAATTTATTAAAAAAGGAGATAATTAGATGAACAAAATATTGATTGCAAATCGTGGAGAAATTGCAGTACGTATCATTAGAGCATGTAAAGAAATGAATATAAAAACTGTTGCAGTTTATTCTATAGCAGATAAAGATGCACTTCATACACGTCTAGCCGATGAAGCAATTTGTATAGGTCCAGCCCCTTCACAAAAAAGCTATTTGAATATAAAAAATATAATTGAAGCAGCATATATAACAGGGGCAGACAGTATTCATCCAGGATTTGGATTTTTATCTGAGAATGCAGAGTTTGCTAAAATATGTGAAGAATCTAATATAAAATTCATAGGACCAAGTTCAAAAGTAATAAATTTATTGGGAAATAAGTCAAATAGTAAAGAACTTATGAAAGAAGCGGGTGTTCCAGTTATACCAGGTTCAAATGGAAGTGTAAAAGGATTAAAAGATGCATCTGTAATTGCTGAAAAAATAGGTTATCCAGTTATGTTAAAAGCAGCGGCAGGTGGTGGAGGAAAAGGAATTAGAATAGTAAATAATAGTTATGAATTAGAGACAAATTATAATATTGTAAAACAAGAAGCAAAAAAATCATTTAATGATGACGAAATTTACATAGAAAAATTCATTAAAAACCCAAAACATGTAGAAATTCAAATATTAGCTGATGAACATGGAAATATAGTACATTTAGGTGAGAGAGATTGTACAATTCAAAGAAATCATCAAAAAATAATAGAAGAAACACCATCAACAGCAATAGATGATAAATTAAGAAATAAAATGGGAAAAGCAGCCGTAAAAGCAGCTACAATAGCAGAATATACTAGCTGTGGAACAGTAGAATTTTTAGTAGATGGCGACAAAAACTTTTATTTCATGGAAATGAACACAAGAATTCAGGTAGAACATCCTATAACTGAAATGAGAACAGGGATAGATATTGTAAAAGCACAAATAAGAATTGCTGCTGGAGAGGAATTAAAATTAAAACAAAAAGATATTGAATTTAAAGGACATTCAATAGAATGTAGAATAAATGCTGAAAATCCTATAAAGAATTTTATGCCAAGTCCTGGAAAAATTAATGAAATAAATCTTCCAGGAGGAAATGGAATAAGAGTAGATACTGCAATATATAATGGGTATACAATACCAGCAAGTTACGATTCAATGATTGCAAAAATAATAACACACGGAACAACACGAAATGAAGCAATAGCAAAAATGAAAAGAGCCTTAGAAGAACTAGTAGTAGATGGAATAAATACAAATAGAGATTTCCTTTTTCATATAATAAGAAATCCAGATTTTATTAGAGGTAATTTTGATACATCTTTTATTGAAAAAGAAATACTAAAAACTCCAAATCATAAACAATAGTATATTGTATTATAATAGCTTCTAATGGTTTTATTATATTTTTTTAGTAGTAAACTTAAAAATGGGAATGGGTGGTGCAAACTACATAGTGTTAAAAAATGAGTTTTTAAGCGAATTTTATAATACTATGAGTGAAGCGTAAAATGAACGAATAAAAATATAAATACGAAAAGAGGTGTAGAAAGTGATTGTTGATAAAATAAAAAAGAGGGAAGTTACAAGCGTTAAAAATAAAAAATCTAAAATAGATATACCAATAGGAAAATGGGTTAAATGTGAAGCCTGTAGAGAGATATTATATAAAGAAAAGGTTAGAGAAAACTTAAATATTTGTCCCAATTGTGGACACTATTTTAGAATGCACATTGGAAAAAGAATAGAATTAGTTATAGATACAGGAACATACGAAAGATTTAATATAAACATTGAAACAACAAATCCGTTAGAATTAGAAGATTATCCAAATAAATTAAAAACTTTAAGAGAAAAAACTGGGCTTGAAGAAGCGGTTAGTTGTGGTACAGGAAATATAAATGGAGAAAAAGTTGTAATATGTATAATGGATAGTGGATTTTTAATGGGAAGTATGGGAATTGTAGTAGGGGAAAAAATAACATATGCAATAGAACAATCAATAGAACAAAAATTACCACTTATAATATTTTGTGTATCAGGTGGTGCAAGAATGCAAGAAGGTATTATATCCCTAATGCAGATGGCAAAAGTATCATCAGCACTTACAAAATTAGATGAAGCAGGATTATTATACATATCAGTATTAACAGACCCTACATATGGTGGAGTTACAGCATCATTTGCAAGTTTAGGAGATATAATTTTATCAGAGCCAAAAGCTATGATAGGTTTTGCAGGGCAACGAGTAATAGAACAAACAATAAAAGAGTCGTTGCCAGATGGGTTTCAAACAGCTGAATTCTTATTAGAACATGGATTTATAGATAAAATAGTTGAAAGAAAAGATTTAAAAGATACATTATATAAATTAATACAGTATCATAAATAGGAGGTGTTGAACTTTGGCTAAAAAACTGACTGCGTGGGAAAGAGTTGAAATAGCAAGAAATCCTAAAAGAAAAACATCACTTGATTATATAGATGCTATATTTGATGAGTTTATAGAACTACATGGAGATAGAAACTTTAAAGATGATAAAGCAATTATTTGTGGGTTAGCAAAAATAGAAAATCAAAATTTTACAATAATTGCAGAGCAAAAAGGAAGAACGACAAAAGAAAATATAGAAAGAAACTTTGGAATGCCTAATCCAGAAAGCTATAGAAAAGGGATTAGGTTTATGAAACAGGCAGAAAAATTTAAAAGACCAGTTATTACTTTTATTGATACAAAAGGAGCATATCCAGGAATTGGTGCAGAAGAAAGAGGGCAAGGAGAAGCAATTGCAAAATCTATGTTTGAAATGGCAAAATTAAAAGTGCCAATAATAGCAATAGTAATAGGGGAAGGTTCAAGCGGAGGAGCATTAGCAATAGGTGTTGCAAACAAAGTATTCATGTTAGAAAATGCAATTTATTCTATTCTTTCACCAGAAGGTTATAGTGCTATTTTATGGAAAGATGGCAGTAGATACAAAGAAGCAGCAGAAAAAATGAAATTAACAGCAAAAGACTTATATGATTTAAAAGTAATAGACAAAATAATAAAAGAACCAAATGGTGATGAAGAAGAAAACTTTAAAAAAGTTGCAGAAAACTTAAAAAAAGAAGTAATTACTGAGATAGAAAAACTAAATAAATTAACAATTCAAGATATAGTAGAAGATAGATACAAAAAATTTAGAAACATGGGAAAATATAAAAAAATAGATAATATGGTTATGTAGGGGCGGGCCCCCCGTGTCCGCCCAGAAGGCAAAATCATATTATAAACAGTAAAAAATTTTAGAGGAGGAATAAAAAATGTTATTAAAAGATAAAAAAATATTAATTATGGGTATAAGAAATAAGTGGAGTATAGCTTTTGGAATTGCTAAATCTGCATATGAAAATGGAGCAAAATTAATTTTTACATATATGGGAGAAGAAAACAAAGATAAAATAGAAGAACTAATCAAAGAATTCAAAGGAAGTAAAGCATATGTATTAAACGGTGCTTCAGAAGACGAGTTAGTAAAAGAAGTCTTTACAAAAATAAAAGAAGAGAATGGAAAAATAGATGGAATAGTTCACGCAATAGCACATGCAAATACAGAAGACTTACATAATGATTTTGTATATACATCAAAAGATGGATATTCACACGCAGTTGATGTAAGTGCTTATTCATTTGTACTTGCTACAAGAACAGCAAAAGAATTAGAAATGTTAAACGAAAATGCAAGTATAGTAACCTTAACATATCATGGTTCTACAAAAGTATTAGAGGGATACAATGTAATGGGAGTTGCAAAAGCAGCATTAGAAGCAAGTGTTAGATATTTAGCAGAAAATTTAGGAAAAGTTGGAATGAGAGTAAATGCAGTTTCAGCAGGACCAATAAAAACATTATCTGCAAAAGGAATAAAAGATTTTTCATCTATACTAACAGTAGTAGAAGAAAAATCACCATTACATAGAAATGTTACAACTGAGCAAGTTGGAAATGTTGCAACATTTTTACTTAGCAATATGGCAGACAGTATAACAGGTCAAGTAATATATGCTGATAGTGGATATAATATAATGGGAGTTTAACCATACGAGTCCGCATCATCTTGCTGGATGTTAGATGCTTTGTTGTAAAGTATAGATTTTAAATTATTATAAGTGTTTATAGATTAATATGAAACCTGCGTAAGCGACCAACCGAAGTGTAACGAATGGCGAATGGAGTAACCCACATATAAATGTGTAAAATGTAGGTTGCGACACCAAAGGTTGAAATATTAATCTATAAACACTTATAATAATTTTTATAGTACTATTATATTATTTACTCTAAATCAATTAATTCTAAATCCTTTATACTTGGGTCATATAGGCTTTTACCAGTGTAACTAAACCTAGAACCATGGCAAGGGCAATCCCAAGTCTTTTCTAAATTATTCCAAGATAATTCACATCCAAGGTGGGTGCAAACAGGTTTTATCGCAAAAAACTTTCCAGAAACATCTCTGTAAATACCAAGTTTAGAACCTTCTACTTCAACAATTTTTCCTTCATCTCTACCAATTCCATTTAAAGTTTCTTTTGGAATTTTAAATTTATCTAAAATTAAAGAAGTAGAAACTTGTTTTAACATATTTGTAAATTCTGTACCATTTTTAATAGGCTTAAATCTAGTAGATAAAAATATATCTTCATATGGATTAACATTACCTAAAATTTTATCACAAATAATATTAGCAGCTATATTAGAAGTTGTCATGCCCCACTTCTTAAAACCAGTTGCAACAAAAACATTAGGCATAGTGGTAGAAAATTCACCAATATAAGGAATTTTATCAAGTGAAATACAATCCTGGGTTTGCCATCTAAATAATATTTTACTATCTGCATAAAGAGATTTCGCAACTTTTTCTAAATTAGAATAACAATTAGATAAATCCTCTTTTGTACCAACTTTATGAGAAGAACCACTGATTAAAAGAATTTTTTTACCATCATAATCAGCACTTCTAAAAGAAGTAGTAGGTGATTTTGTGTTAATATACATTCCATTAAAAAGCGGAGAATTAGTTTCAACTCCAATAATATAAGATGCCTCTTGATACATCTTTAAAAAATAAAAACCAGGAACATTAATAATTGGATAATGGCTAGCTAAAACAATGTATTTTGAATGAACAGTATTATTTTTAGTATAAGTAGTACAACCATCAAGAGAAGTCTTTATATCATAAACTTTAGAATCCTCATAAATTTCACCATTGTTATTTAATATAGATTTACATAGACCATATACATATTTAAGAGGATTAAACTGTGCTTGATTTTTAAACTTAATACCTGCTAAAGTATTAAAAGGAACCTCTAATTTATCTACATATTCAGCATCAAAACCTAGAGAATTTACAGCCAATACTTCATGTTTAATCTTAACAATTTCATCTTCTAAATCAGTATAAACATAGCTATCTTGAAATTCAAAATTACAATCAATTTGCTCCTCATCTATAATACTTTTAATATTATGAATAGCTTGTTCATTAGCATCTAAATAACCTCTAGCATATTCTTTAGAAAAAGTATTAATAAGATAATTATAAAATAACCCATGCTGAGAAGTAATTTTACCGAGTAGTATTACCGAGTAGTATGATAACCTATTTTATCCTTTTCCAAAACACAAACCTTAAGCCCAGCTTTTGAAAGCTGGTAAGCAGTAGAAATACCAGTAATTCCACCACCAACAATACAAACATCAATTGAAATATCTTTATCGAGTGAACTATAATTTTTCTTAATATCCTTAGTAGAACAAGTCCATAATGAATCCATAAAAAACCTCCTATTATTAGTAGTGTTACCAATAATAGGAGATTTAATCAAAATTTTACCAATGATAAGTTTCATTCCTAGAAATTTTAAAAGCTCTAAATAATTGTTCGAGTAAAAACACACGTATAAGTTGATGAGGGAAAGTCATTTTAGAAAAACATAAGAGTTCATTAGCACCTCTAAGTACATCTTCTGTAAGCCCTAAAGTACCACCAATTATAAAAGTAATATTACTACTAAAATTCAAACCAATATCATCAATTTTTTTAGAAAAATCATTAGAAGAAAGTTCCTTACCCTTTAAATCTAAGCAAATAACATAAGAATCCTTTTTTATATGTTCGATTATCCTAGTACATTCTTTTTGTTTAATCTCATTAATAATACTAGAATTTAATTTATTAGGCAATTTTTCATCAGGCAACTCAGTAAAACTCAAATTACAATATTTACTCAAACGTTTAGTATATTCGCAGGTAGCAGACTTTAAGTAATTTTCCTTAATTTTACCAACACAAATAATATTAATATTAAGCATCTGTTTGTTCCTCCAACATTGAATAATTAATATGTAAGTTGAATTTTAGTAAATTATTAAAATAGTAGAATAAAGGCCCCTTTACTTAAGGGAGCTGTCAGCGAAGCTGACTGGGGGTTCTTAAAAAATTATTATTCAATAACAATAATACAAATTTATCAAACTAAATCTTACAAAACATATGAGAATTGCAAATCTCAAAAAAATCACTTGGATGGTCTCTATTTGCTACACTTAAATCAACTGAAGTCTTAGAATAGTTTTTTATAGCTAATTCTTCAAGCACAGTATGTAAGGCAAGTTCAGGAAAATTATTTTCTTTAGATAAATGCCCCAAAATTACTTTATCAAGCCCACAATTAATCAAATGAGAAATGGTTTGTCCTGCAAGTTTGTTAGATAAATGCCCATTTGGACCAGCAATTCTAGTTTTTAAAATATAAGGATATTTAGAACACTTTAAAACATCTGGGTCATAATTTGCTTCTAGGAATAAAAAAGAAGACCCCTCTAAAGTATCTATAACATTATTAGTCATATGACCTAAATCAGTTGCAATACTAAACTTATTTTTATCACATTCAAAACTAAATCCACAAGGATTTACTGCATCATGAGGAATACTAAAAGGATGAATAATGAAATCACCAATCTCAAAATTTTCATCATTACTAAAAAATTTTACATTATTATCACTAATTTTATCCTTTTGCAAATGCATAACATCCCAAGTTTTAGAATTTGCATAAACAGGAATATTAAATTTTTTAGAAATAGTACCTAAAGACTGAACATGGTCTGTATGTTCATGAGTAACTAAAATAGCATCAATATCATTAATATTAACACCAATAGAACTTAGCCCATCCTCAACCTTTTTTGCACTTACTCCGCTATCAACTAATATTTTAGCATTATCACTTTCTACAAATAAACTATTACCAGTACTTCCACTATATAAACTACAAAACTTTAACATAACTAATTTCAACCTTTACAAAAAAATATAAAGAAAATCAAATATATTACTTCCTAAAAGCGGACTGCAAACCACAAAGTTATTCACTCACACGCGTAATATCAGCCCCAATATTTCTAAATTTCTCTTCAATATTTTCATAACCCCTATCAATATGTTCAAGATTATAAATTTCAGTAATGCCACAAGCTGCAATACCTGCAATAATAAGTGCTGCACCAGCTCTTAAATCAGTTGCATAGACAGGTGCACCATATAAACCATCTACACCCTCAAAAACAGCACTTTTTCCTTGAGCAGTAATCTTAGCCCCCATTTTATTTAATTCATCTGTATATTGAAATCTAGATTCCCAAATGCTTTCATTAATAATACTAGTACCATTTGATAAAGATAGTACTACACCCATTTGAGGTTGTAAATCAGTAGGAAAACCAGGATATGGGGAAGTTCTAATATTAGCTTTATTAGTTCTTTCATCACACCAAACATGAATAGAATCTCCATTTGTTTCCACAGCATGAGCACCCATTTCTACAACTTTAGCAGTAATACATTCTAAATGTTTAGTAATACAATTCTTAATAAGTAGATCACCATGAGTTGCAACAGCAGCAAGCATAAAAGTACCAGCTTCAATTTGGTCTGGAACAACAGAATAAGTGACATTACCGAGATAATTTGTCAACACCATTAATCTTAATAACATCAGTACCTGCTCCACGAATGTCAGCTCCCATAGCATTTAAAAAATTTGCAACATCAACAACATGAGGTTCTTTTGCAGCATTATCAATAATAGTAGTACCTTTTGCTAAAACACTTGCAAGCATAACATTAATAGTGGCTCCAACAGAAACCATATCCATATAAATAGAAGTACCTACTAATTTATCAGCACGAGCTGTAATATTACCTTGGCCAACTTCTACAGTTGCACCAAGTGCTTCAAAACCTTTAATATGTTGGTCAATTGGTCTTGCACCAAGTTTGCATCCGCCCTGGCATACCAACTTGAACATTTTTACATCTACCAAGTAAAGAACCAATTAAATAATAAGAAGCCCTAAACTTTCTTGTAAGTTCTAAAGGGGCATTTGTACAAGCAAGATTTCTAGAATCAATAGTAATAGAATTTTTAGAAATCCAAGTAATTTTAGCACCTAAAGCTTGAATAATATCTATAAGACATTTAACATCACTAATATTAGGTAAGTTTTCAATAGTACAAATACCATCATTAAGTAAACTTGCAGGTAAAATCGCAACAGCAGCATTTTTTGCACCACCTATTGAAACTTCACCTATTAAAGGTGTACCACCTTTAATAACTAATTTATCCAAATTAAACTCCTCCTAGGAAAATCTTTTTACACCAAGAACAACAATGGACGTTTATAAATTGCAAAAGTTTAGGATTATTGCAAAGTCCATGCCCGTTGTTCGTCCGCCAAACTTTATTACATAAAAAATAGAGTATGAACATACCCTACTAGTAAAAAATATACCATAAAAAAATGTTATTTACAACTATTTTTGGTAATTTGATTAATAAAGTGGTTAATGTTTAGACTATAATATTATAATTTGATTCTTAAGAACCCTCAATCGACTATGTCGACTGAGGGTTCTTATAGCATTAATTTATATAGTAACTTAATTATAGGCTGAACATTAACTGTATTTTGTTACTGAATAATAGTTTTTATAAATAAATGTAATGTAAACATAGCCTTATTGGCAATTATATACATAATTTGGAAGAACAACAAACAAAAAAACAACACACCTTTGCTTTAGCTAGTAAATGTGTTGTTGCATCCATAAAATATGTTTTAAGCATTAATTTTTAGCAGTAGTAATTATTGCATTTTGGAAAAACTCTATAAGTTTAAACTTAAAACTAATTTTAGAATCATCTTCATTAGAAATTAAGCTAAACTCTTCATCTGATAAATCCTTTTTAATTGCTTCTTTAGATTCATCAGGAACAATACCAGAACTTACATCAACAAAACATAACGGAGGAAACATTACGCACCACCAATTTTTGCCACTTGCATTTCCAATCTTTATTCTTAAAGCATCATAATATCCACTAGGTAAACTTATATCACCATATGTCTTAGTTGGAAAAGAAAAATTACCGAATTTCAACATTTACATCATATTCAAATCCATTTTCCTTTATAGTGTTACTAGCAATTTGCTTAAATTCATCTAAATGCTCATTAGCAATTGAAATTGCTTCTTCTTTAGACTTAGCAGATTTACAAATATTATTCATATAAGCTAATACATTATCACGCACAATATATTTTAAATTTTGATCCTCTGTACTATCACTATTTGCAATAACATGAAGTCTAAACACACTATTTGAAATATCGCGAGATACAGCATTTACATATGAAAATGCACAAACTGTTACATATAGAAATAGTAGAAACAAAATCAAAATGGAATATTTTACTTTTTTATTACATATAATATTTAATAGAGTATTCATAAAAAAACCTCCTATTGGTTATAAATTTTAAAATATTGTAAAAATAGTAATTCATAAAAGTAAATCCTAAATAATTCAAAATAAGAAATTATTAAAAATAATTACTATAATTTTTAATATTTAAAAAAAATACTTAAATTGTAAAAATATCTCTTTAAAAAAAGTATTAACCAAAACAAAAAAAATATACATATACTTCAAAAAATGTATATTAGAATGTCGAAAAGTTTTCTGTATTTATTATGAAATATTATTGACATATTCTTGCAATAATGGTAAAATTTACCAGTGATCAAAAACAAAGGAAAAAAGGGGAAGTAAACATGAGAGAAAACAATAGTAATGTAACAAAAGTATGTAGTTTCTATGTAAATGATTGGCATTTAACTACAATGTTATTGCCTCATATAAATAGAACAATAAATGAAAATAAGAAAGTATTAACAATATTTGAAACTGGAATAAAAAATAATATAGAAGAACTATTATCAAAAATGAATTTAAGAGAGGGAATACAAAATAAAATATTAGAAATAAATTGGGATAGCAGAAAGGTTTGTAAATTTAAAGAAATTAAAAGTGAAATTGAATTATTATTAAAAGATGTACAAGCAGTAAATATCATAGTAAATGGAGATGAAGAATATATAAAAATAGCGAATACAAATATAGATAAAGTTATAAAAAATATATTTGGAAAAGAAATAACAGTAATAAATTGTTATGAAATTGCAAAACAAAAAGAAATAAATACAATATTGGATAAATATGATTTTGTCTTAAATACATCTGGAATAAAAGAAATAAGGGAAATTTTTAGAGATTATAAAAAGGAAGAAAAAATAATATAAAGATAGAAATATATTCATTCATTTTCGCTAGTAACTTCAAACTTATCAAAGTAAAGTTTGGCTATTGACTTATTATAAATTTTAGTATAATATATTCACAAATCTAACATTATGCTATTTTATAAATATAGCAATATGAAGGGAAGTATAAAAATGGATGAAAAACTAAAAGAGGTTCAAGATATATTAAAAAAATATCATCAAGAGCAATTATTAAGATGTTATGATAAGTTAATTGAAGCTAAAAAGGAAGAATTACTAAATCAAATATCAAAAATAGATTTTGAACATATGCAAAAATTATATGAAGAAACAAAGACAAAAAAACATTTCGATAACTTTGAAATAAAACCATTATCATACATAGATAAAGAAAAATTAGAAAAAGATGAAAAAGAAAATTATGAAAAAAAAGGAATAGAAATAATAAAAAAAGGAAAATATGCAGTAGTAACAATGGCAGGAGGACAAGGAACAAGACTTGGACATGATGGACCAAAAGGAACATTTGAATTAGAAATAGAGCCAAAAAGACCATTATTTACACTACTTGCCCAAACAATAAAAGAAGCAATAGAAAAGTATAATGCAGTAATTCCATGGTATATTATGACAAGCAAAGAAAATAATAGACAAACACAAGAATTTTTTAAACGCCATAACTATTTTGAAATGGGTGAAGAAAATGTAAAATTCTTTATTCAAAATGAAATGCCAATGTTAGATACTACAGGAAAAATATTAGTAGATGACAAAGGATTAGTAAAACAAGCAGCAGATGGACATGGTGGAATTTTTGAAGCAATGAGAAAAGAAGGCATATTAGAGGATATGCAAAGGAGAGGGATAGAGTGGATTTTCATTGCAGGAGTAGACAATGTACTT
Organism: uncultured Clostridium sp.; assembly: GCA_948471035.1. Classification (GTDB taxonomy): domain Bacteria; phylum Bacillota; class Clostridia; order TANB77; family CAG-508; genus RGIG8482. Next base: position 9,180 of record CAOKRC010000014.1, on the reverse strand, counting down.
GCAAAAATGGTAGATCCAATTCTTACAGGACTTGCAATAGATAAAAAATGTTTAGCAGCAGGAAAATCAGTTGTAAAAAATAATCCTAAAGAAAAAGTAGGAGTATTTTGTAAAAAAGATGGGAAACCAAGTGTTATAGAATACACAGAAATTACAGACGAAATGGCAGAAGCTGTTGATGAAAATGGAGAATTACTATATGGAGAATCACATATACTATGTAATTTATTTAATATAAAAGCAATTGAAGAAATATCTAGGAATAAATTACCATATCATAGTGCATTTAAAAAAGCAAAATATATAGATGAAAGTGGAGTTATAGTAGTACCTCAAGAACCAAATGCATATAAATTTGAAGCATTTATATTTGATGCATTTGAAAGATTAGACGATATGGCTATTATGAGAGTAAAAAGGGAAGATGAATTTGCACCTGTAAAAAATGCAGAAGGTGTAGATAGCCCAGAAACTGCTAAAAAATTGTACTTAGATTTTATAAGAAATAGAAAATAAATAAGTTACAGTTCAGTCTATGAATAAAAAATTATAAACAAATTATACTATAAGAACCTCCAGTCGACTACGTCAACAGCCCACTTAAGTAAAGGAGCATTTACTCTACTGTTTTAGTAAGTTGCTAGACTGGAATAGTTATTTTTGAAAAATAGAGAGAAGCCTCTTTTATCTAAGGGAGGTTGCAGTCTGTAGGAATGACGGAGGGTTTTACAGCTTTTATCTATATAGAGATGTTAATTATAGTTTGAACAATAACATAAATAATCAAATAAAGTTAGATGAAAAAAATTGACATCTAGCTTTTTTAATTATAGAATACAGTTATAAAAAGAGGTTCCATTAAACCAATAATTAATGGAGAAAGGAAAAATTATGGAAGAATATTTAAAAAAATATGAAGAATGGTGTAATAATCCAAATTTTGATGAAGAAACAAAAAAGGAATTAATAAGTATAAAGGGTAACGTTGAAGAAATAAAAGATAGGTTTTATAAAGACTTAGAATTTGGTACAGCAGGACTTAGAGGAGTAATTGGAATAGGAACAAACAGAATGAACCGCTATACAGTTGGAAAAGCAACTCGGGGGACTAGCAAATTATATTATAAAAAAAGGTGTAAGTGAAAAAGGAGTAGTAATTAGTTATGACTCAAGACATATGTCAAAAGAATTTAGTGAGCAAACAGCATTAATATTAAATTCAAATGGAATAAAAACATATGTATTTGAAGAATTAAGACCAGTTCCAGAATTATCATTTGCAACAAGAGAACTTGGCTGTACTGCAGGAATAATGATTACAGCAAGCCATAATCCACCTAAATATAATGGATATAAAGTATATTGGGAAGATGGGGCACAAATTGTGTCACCAGTTGATAAAGAGATAATAAATGAAGTAAAGAAAATAGAAGACTATTCAAAAATAAAAACAATAACAAAAGAAGAAGCAATCAAAAAAGGATTATATAATACAGTATTAGAAGAAATAGATTCGAAATATATAGAAGAACTAAAAAAATTATCATTAAATAAAGAAATAATAAAAGAACAAGCTAAAAATTTGAAAATAGTATATACACCATTACATGGAACAGGTGCAAAACCAGTTAGAAGAATATTAGGAGAACTAGGATTTGAGGAAATTTATGTAGTACCAGAACAAGAATTACCTGACGGAAATTTTCCAACAGTAGATTATCCAAATCCAGAAGATCCAAAATCATTTAAACTTGCAATTGAGCTTGCAAAAAAAGTTGATGCAGATATAATAACTGCAACAGACCCTGATGCAGATAGATTAGGAGTATTTGCAAAAGATTCAAAAACTGGAGAATATAAAACATTCACAGGAAATATGTCAGCAATGTTAATTGCAGAATATGTACTAAGTCAAAGAAAAGAAAAAGGAATATTAGAGCCAAATGGGGTATTCATAAAAACAGTAGTATCAACAAATTTAGCAGATGCAATTGCTAAAGGATATAATTTAGAATTAGTAGAAGTTCTAACAGGATTTAAGTATATAGGGCAAAAAATAAGAGAATTTGAAGCAGCAGGAGATAAAACATATTCATTTGGATTTGAAGAAAGCTATGGCTGTTTAGTAGGAACACATGCAAGAGATAAAGATGGAATAACAGCAGTAATGATGCTATGTGAAGCAGCTGCATACTATAAATCAAAAGGACTAACACTTTGTGACCAAATGGATAACATCTATAAAAAATATGGGTATTACAAAGAAGCAGCAGAATCAATAACAATAGAGGGTGCAGAAGGTGCTGAAAAAATAAAAGAAATAATGGAAAATTTAAGAAAAAATTCACTAGCACAAATTGGAGATTACAAAGTAAAAGCTATAAAAGATTATAGTATAAGTGAAGCAAAAGACTTAGAAACAGGAAAAGTTTCAAAAATAGAATTACCAGTATCAAATGTACTATATTATGAACTAGAAAACGATGCATGGTGTTGTGCACGTCCATCAGGAACAGAACCAAAAATCAAATTCTATATGGGAGTAAAAGAAATAACAGATGAAAGAGCAAATGAAAAATTAGAAGAACTAAGGCAAGCAGTGCTGAATATGGTAAAATAGAAATCAAGTAAAACCATTGACTAATTATGTAAAATAGCATACAATATATACATCAAACAGCAAAGGAGAGTGTTTTTATGACTAAGATGGTTATAACTGAAAAAAGCTTATCTAAACGGGAAGTATATCGTGTTGTAAATACATATTATCATGGAAAATATACAATGCGGTATAAGAGAGGACAGATTTCTTTGTTCTTTCCTAACAAAGATTTAAAACAATCACAGGTAGAGCAAATTGCTGGGTTGTGGAAGATGTATATCATTTCTATATCACCTGTAAGAGCAGTTATTGGCTATTGATTTAAAGAAACATTCTAAAAAATGGAGCTAATTAATTAGCTCCATTTTCCCATCCCTTTATATTACTCCTCCTAATAGCACCATATAAATTAGCTCTAATGTGAGGTATGTCAACCTTTAAATCTTTAAGCATCTTTTTCATGTCTTCTCTTTTAGAAACACCATCCATAGGGCATGATTTTTGCATAATAGTTATATTATTTCTTTTAACAAAATTCTTAAGTTCTTTTTCAGGAGCATAAATAAGTGGTCTAATAAGAGTTATTTTTGATCTATCCATATAGCTTATAGGAGCAAAAGTTGAAATAGAACCAGTATAAAATAAATTAAGTAAAAAAGTTTCAAGAACATCATCTTCATTGTGTCCTAAAGCAATTTTATTACAACTTTCACGAATGGCTACACTATTTAAAATACCACGTCGTAAATTAGCACATAAAGAACAAGGATTTTTCTCATTCCTAATATCAAAAACAATTTCCTTAATATGGCTAATTTCTTCAAAAAAAGGAACATCAATATTTTCACAAATTTTTCTTAATAAATCACTATCAAAATATTCAAAACCAGGGTTAACAGTAACAGCGATAATAGAAAACTTTTTAGGATAAAAACGCTGTAAAGCCTTAAACCCCATAAGCATACTAATAGAATCCTTACCACCAGATAAACCAATAGCAATTTTATCCCCATCTTCAATCATATTAAAATCTTCAATAGCTTTTCTCATATACCCCAAAATCTTTTGCATAATAAACTCCTTATAAAAACATAATTTATAAATAATTATACAGTTTTATTACACAATTTTCAATCTAAAATGTTGAAAATTATATACGTATTGCACTGTTTAATATAATATGCTAGAATATAAGAGTAACCCAATAAAGGACAATAGGAGGACGAATAATGCAAAGAACAATCGATAGTTATACATATGAAGACTTAGTAGAATTAAGAGATAAGCATTATTCCAAAAAAATCCAGAGATAGTAATTCTCTGGATTTTTTTGTTATAAGAAAAAATATTTAATTAAAGTATTGATTAATATTTGTAATTATTATAAAATTTATAATAATAAAATGTTCTCATAGCTCAGCAGGATAGAGCAGTAGCCTCCTAAGCTACCGATGGGGGTTCGAGTCCCTCTGGGAATACCAAATGTGCGATTTTAGCAAGTCGCAATGAATAGTTAATGGTGAAGAGTGAATGTGAATAATTTTTGATAAATGTTAATGAGCACATTTGTACTATTCACTATTAATTATTCACTATTAATTAAAGAAAGAGCAATATATGGAAGAGAAATTTATGAAAGAAGCCCTAAAAGAGGCCCAAAAAGCATATGATAAATTAGAAGTGCCAGTTGGAGTAGTAATAGTAAATAACGGAAAAATAATTGCACGAGCACATAATATAAAAGAAGAAAAACGAGATACTACAAGACATGCAGAAATAATTGCAATCCAGAAAGCTAGTAAAAAGCTAAATAATTGGAGATTAACAAATTGTGAAATGTATGTTACATTAGAACCTTGTTCAATGTGTGCTGGTGCATTAATTCAGTCTAGAATAAAAAAAGTATATATAGGAACAATGGATTCAAAAACAGGAGCATGTGGATCTGTTTTAAACTTATTAGAAGATTTTACTTTTAATCATAAAGTAGAAATAGAAACAGGAATATTACAAAAAGAATGCGAAGAATTACTAAAAAAATTTTTTAAAGAATTAAGAAAATTAAAAAATAAGTAAAAATATATGGAGAGGTGTCTCGAGTGGTTTAAGGTGTATGTCTCGAAAACATATGTAGGGTTGTACTCTACCGTGGGTTCGAATCCCACCCTCTTCGCCAGAACCATGATTTAGATTATTTAGTGAAAATATAAACTCAACAATTAATTTGTAAAAAATAAAAGTATCCAAAGAAAAAGGAGAAAAGTTATGGATAGAAAAAGCTTTATAAAAAAATATATTGCAATATTTTTTATGGCAATTATTGGGGTTACAATATTAAGCGTAATGGTAAAATATAGTGTTGAGGGCGAAACTAATATGCCATTTAAAATATCTAAAATAATGGTAATAAGCACAGCTGGTGGAATAGAAAAAGAAAACTCTACTAATAAATGGGATTTAAATGTTCTGCAAAGCAATGATATCTATATTGATATTATAAAAAACAAAAACTATAGTGAAGAAGAGATAATAGATAAAATTATAATAAATAATTTTAAAATAGAAAGTGAACCAGTAAAAGGGAATGTAGAAATATATAGGCCAAGTAACAGTAAAGTAATATTTAATAACAAAGAAGAATATAAAATAGATAAAGAACTAATATATATAGGAGATCAGGCATCAAATCTTGAAGAACTAAAAATAGCAAACCAAGGAGGATTAATACTATTAAGATGTGTAAATGAAAATTTAGGAAATTATATATCAGACGAAGATGAAATTAAACATGATGGAACTCTACTTGGAAAAATTGGTATATCAAATGAAGAAATAAAATTTAATATATCATTTGATATTAGGTTAGAACTAAAATCTGGAAAAAAATATAAAGCAGAAGTAAAAGCAAAAATCCCTAGTGGAAACCTTATACAAGAAGGAACAACAGACTATCAAATAAATGGAGATGAAATTATATTTAAAAGATAGTTACTGTTCAGGCTATATTGTATGACGTCCGCTCCCAGATAGTAATATATTTAATTTTCTACGTGCAACCCACACATGTGGAATGCGTATCAGTGCTACAACTAAAACAAGACATGTAATACTTGATTTTGATATAATTTCAGAGATTATATCTTTTGAGGAGAAAGGCAAATTTGGAAAAGAAAAACATCAAAATTTGGGTGTGAAAGTTAAAGTAATTGCTTAAGTGGTAAGTGGAAACACATAAATTGATTTTTAGAAAATAGAGTAAAGTGTTTGAAATACTGGATAATTTGAGATTGTATCTACAATAAGCATAATAGGTATAGGTTGTGTTGATTAGTAGATATGAGATAAAGCTAGGTATTTCAAGTGTTAGAAGAAATTTATTAAAATGAGTTATAGAGAATCTTTATAAAATGGGTGTCAGTAGATATGTGCTGATGTCTATTTTTTATATCACGGAAAATTAAAAAAATTCGTGCTATAAATTTTTATATCACGAAAATTTAAGAAAATCCGTGCTATAGCATTTGCAAATTAAATCCAATCTCCAATAGAAATAATATCAAGAGTAAATAAACTCGTTATCACTCGCTCTTGACATTATTTCTATTAGGGATTTTGTGGCAATTAAGCAAATGTAAGGATAAATATGTTTTGCAAATATTGGCAAAATACTACGAAAAATTGTTAATTTGTGATATAAATTAGTAAGAAAGATAAAAAAATATAACTGTTTAAAGTAGGAGTAAGGAATGAAAAGAGATAACATAGTAAGTAGTATAGAGGAAAAAGATTTAGAACAATTACAACAAATATTAAAAGATGTTTTTAATAATAATATAAGCTATGAGAAAATGCAAAATTTATATAAAATATCTAAAGATAATAAAGATATTCATATTTTAGGTTATTATATAGATGATAATTTAGTAGGAACAGTAACTTTAAATATTTTAACATTGCCATCAGGAAAAGATGCAACTATATGGGATTTAGCAATAAAAGAAGAATATAGAAGATTAGGAATTGCAACAAAACTAATGAATAAAGCTGAAGAAATAGCAAAACAAGAAGATATATTAAGAATATGGTTATTTAGTGGCTTTCATAGAAAATATGCACATGAATTATATAGAAAACTAGGATATGATGAAAATAGAGATAAAGCATTTGTAAAACAAATATAATAAAAAGTAAGGAGAATGTAATTAATTGAAAATAGGAATAGATATAGATGATACAATGGCAGATACATTTGACTATTTAATACCATATATAGCAGAATTTTTTGATGTAGATATAAAATATTTGAAAGATAATAATATTTCATATAGTAATTTGCCAAAAGAAATGAAAGAGAGAGAACTTGAATTTGCAAAAGAATATTATGATAAAGTTATTCCAAACACACCATTCAAACCAAAAGTTGCGGAATATATTGATAAAATTAGAGCTTTAGGCCACGAAATAATAGTTATTACAGCAAGGGACAAAACATTATATACAGATGAATATAAAACTACTGTTGAAGAATTAAAAAACAATAATATTCACTATGATAAATTGATTTGTGATTTTGATAAAGCAAAGGTTTGTAAAATTGAGCAGATAGATTTGTTTATAGATGATTCTATAGCAAACTGTAACAAAGTTAATGAACTAGGAATTGAGACTATATTATTTAGTAGTAAAGGTAATTTAACCGATAAAACAGATTTATATAGAGTTGATAGTTGGAAAAATATATATGAAAAAGTAAAAGAAAAACGGAGTTTAGATATGATATTATATGCAACAAAACAAACAATAAAAGAATTGAATATACCAATGTCAAATGAGTTATCAACATTTAATAATATAATGAATAATGTTGTGTAATAATGTTTTTTTAGAGCATTAAGTTTTAAACAAACTAATGATTTAAAAAGTAAAATTGCTTTTATACATATTCAAACTATTGACAATATTGATGATATGGAACTTTTAGCAAGTATAATATTAAATTGTAATAATATTTTAGGAGGTTAAATATGCAGAAAAAAGATAAAAATTTGATAATAAGAAGTAGTGCAGCAGAATTTTTAATATTTGAACAACAAAAAAAGGACAAAGGAATTGAAGTAAGATTTGAGGAGGGAGATTTATGGTTAACTCAAAAATTACTTGGAGAACTTTATGACACAACTAGAAATAATATAACAATGCATATACAAAATATTTTTGCAGATGGAGAGTTAGAAGAAAAATCAGTTAGTAAGAAATTCTTACTAACTGCATCTGATGGCAAAAATTATAATACAAACTATTATAATTTAGATATGATTATTTCAGTGGGCTATCGTGTGAGTTCAGATAGAGCAATTCAATTTAGAAGATGGGCAACAAATATATTAAAACAATTTGCAAAAAAAGGTTATATTATTGATAAAAAAAGAATGGAGAATGGAACATTTTTTGATGAAGACTACTTCGAAGAATTACTTGCAGAAATAAGAGAAATAAGATTATCAGAAAGAAGATTTTATCAAAAGATAACAGATATTTATGCAACGAGTATAGATTATGATAAGAAATCCCCAACAACAATTAAGTTTTTCAAAAAAGTGCAAAACAAGATGCATTACGCAGTAACTCATCAAACAGCAGCTGAGATTGTTTATAATAGGGCAGACCATACAAAAGAGCATATGAATTTAACATCATGGAAACATTCTCCAGATGGTAAGATATTAGAAACAGATGTAGTTATTGCTAAAAATTATCTAAAAAAAGAAGAACTAGAGCAATTAGAACTTATTGTTTCAGCATTTTTAGATTTAGCAGAAGCAAGAGCTAAAAGAAATATTCCAATGACTATGGAAGATTGGGCAAATAGAATAGATAAATATTTATTATCAGACGATAGAGATATATTAAAAGATGCAGGAAAAATATCACATGAAATTGCAGAAGAAAAAGCATTAGCAGAATATGAAAAATATAGAGTAATACAAGATAAATTATATCAATCAGATTTTGATAAATTAATAGAAAGTAGTAATGAATAGTATAGAAAGGATATAAGAAAAAATGAAATGTTATATAAAAGATTATCCAAGACCACAATTTGTAAGAAGAGAATGGCAAAACCTTAATGGAGAGTGGAACTTTATATTTGATGATAATGATGAAGGAGAAACAAAAAAATATTTTAAAGAATTTCCAATGGATAAAAAAATCATTGTACCTTTTACATATGAAACTAAATTAAGTGGAATAGAAGATGAAAGTGTACATTATGTAGTTTGGTATAATAAAAAAATAAATATATCAAAAGAACAATTACAGAATAATAAAGTAATATTAAATTTTGAAGGTAGTGATTATAAAACAAAAGTATGGATTAATGGAAAGTATATAGGAGAAAATATTGGAGCATATTCAAGATTTTCATTTGACATAGAAAAATATGTTATGGAAGGTGAGAATGATATTACAATAAAAGTAGAAGATTCTCTATCAAAAGACCAACCTAGAGGAAAACAAAGATATAAAAAAGAAAGCTGGAAATGTTGGTATATACAAACAACAGGAATATGGAAAAC
>CAOKRC010000013.1 GCA_948471035.1 uncultured Clostridium sp. | reverse complement strand
CTGTTTTTAATTTATATGAAAATGTGTCAGTCCATATAATTCACGGATTCAGGTTCATAGCATATTTTTACATAAAATTCAACTAAAATTCGCATATTTACTATCTTTTGTGTTTGATACTATTAAATAAATACAATGCAATCTTATTTCTATCTGTATTTTCCATTTCCATTATTTTAGCCATAGTAAAATTTATAATAAAATATTTGCTCTGTCCAAAATTTATTAAAGTAGTTCTATATTCTTCATCAACTTCTTTTAGCATAATATCAAATTTCTCATACATTTCAGTTTTATTATATAAAATATTCGCCCAATCACTTGTAGTTAAGCATATACCTAATCTTAATTTGTCTTTTATATCCATACCTTTAATTATATTTATTACATTTTCAACTTTATTTTCTTCCATAACTTTTCCTCCTTTAGAATCTTGTATCATTATCTTTCTTTTTATTCTTGATTTGCTTGTTTTCATCTGGTATAGTTACTCTTCTATAAATATTATTAGCGATTTCATTATCGTTATAATCCAATATTCTACTTTGATATAAGTCATCACTAACAATTTTATAATTATTATCTTTATCATAACAAATTCTTTTGTGAAGTGGCTCATAATACTTTGCCAAAATCCTTTGAATTTCTGCAATTCTTGTTTCATTTTCTCTTTTTCAGTTTGTAACTTTTGAAAACTCACATATAAATTCAAGTCGTTATTTTAGACATTCTTCAAATTCTAGTTCTTACTTAATTATCTTCATTTCAAACACCATCCTTTTAATATTGTTTCTAGACAACAAAAAAATCAACCAGATTTTACTGATTGATTTTTGTATTTCTCTATTCTATAAAAAGTTCAAACAGATACGTCGTTGGAGCTACTAACGGGAATCGAACCCGTGACCTCTACCTTACCAAGGTAGCACTCTACCGACTGAGCTATAGTAGCAAATTATTTACAAATTTTATTATATGTGTTACAATAGCTTTTGTCAATATTGATTGGCGATTTTTTTATGGGAGTTGATATAGATGATAGTAGAACGCAAATTTGAAATTGGTTTTCGTGATGTTGGTAAAAGTAATAAATTAACAGACAAAGCTTTACTTGTTTTTTTAGAAGATGTTGCAGGTAAACATTCAAACATTGCTGGCTATGGTCTTAATAACATTGAAGAAACTGGGGTTACTTGGGTTTTATTAAATTGGAAAGTAAAAATATTTTCTCGTCCTTTATATGGAGAGACTATTTCTATTAAAACTTGGGGTAGAGATTGTGTAAAATTCTATACCTATCGCGATTTTGAAGTATACAACGAAAGTAATGAATTAGTTGCAATCGCAACTTCAAAATGGTCTTTGTTAGATGCAAATAATATGAGTTTAATAAAAATTCCTGATGAGGTTATTGCTCCATATGAAATAGAAACTAAAAAAGTATTTGGCGATGAACCAGAACCAAATAAAATCATAATACCTGATGAGGTTTCTTCTATTTCTAATTATGTTGTACAAAGAAAAGATATTGATATAAATCGTCATGTTCACAATATTACATATATGGATATTGCATATGAAGTTCTACCAGAAGAAGTTTATGATAATATCGATTGTAATTCATTTGAAATTATGTATAAAAAAGAAACAAAACTTGGAGAAACTATAAAATGTTTTTATTCAAAAGTAGATGATTCTCATTATATTGTAATGAAAACTGAGGATGAAAAATTAGTACATTGTATAGTAAAACTTGCCTAATAGCAAGAATTATTACTACATAATGGTTTTACAACATATACTAGCGATACAGTTATGTGTGCTTTTCTAGTATATGAAAAATGAAAACGCCCTACATAACGCAAGATGGAGCAAATTAACAAATAAGGAGTGACTTTTATGGCATTTTCGCGGAATAGTTACAAGACAAGTAGTTAAAGAATTAAACTCTTTTCTAACTGGTGCTAAAATAAATAAAATATTTGAGCCTAATAAAAATGAAATTTTATTAGGCATTTATACTAGGCGGAAAAAACTTTTGTTTACTAATTAATATTGACGCTTCAAATTATCGTATGCATTTAACAACTACCTCAAAACCAAATCCCCTTAATGCACTTAATTTTTGTATGTTACTTAGAAAGCATTTAATAGGAATGAAAATAAAATCTATATCAAATTATGATTTAGAAAGAATTATAACTATTGAACTTGAAGGTTTTAACGAATTAAACGATTTTGTTACAAAGAAGTTAATAATTGAGCTTATGGGAAAACATGGAAATATTATATTAGTAAATGAAAATAATATTATAATAGATAGTATTCGTCATTTAGATACTCTTTCAAATTCAAATAGAGATATTCTACCTGCACATGAATATACTTTACCTATAAGTGATAAAATTAGCTTTTTAGATATAAATTCATTTGAAGAATTCTATAATTCTGTTAATAGAGACTCTTCAAATTATATAAATACAATTTCAAATACTTTTACAGGTATAAGCAAAAATCATTTACAATATTTGTCCAAAAAATTAAACCTTTCAAGTAATATAACAAAAGATGACTTAGAAAAAGTATATAATACATTAAAAAATACAATTAATACTGAAACTCTTGCTTGTATACCTTATGAAATTTCATCTAAAACTGATTATGTAATAGATGTTACTGACACTTATCCCCCACTTTCAGTTAATTTCTTTTTAGATGATTTTTATTCTAACAAAGAAACAAGTGAAGAATTTAAAAATTATAGAAATAATATATTAAAACTTATATTAGCAGAACTAAAAAAATATACTAAACGTCTTAATAACATAAACAAAAAGCTAGAAGAATGTAATAGTATGGATACTTATAAATTATATGGTGAATTAATCACTGCTAACTTATATAAAATTGATAATAGTAAAAACATAGATAAAATTGAATTAGAAAATTACTATGACAACAACAAAAAGATATCTATTCCATTAGATAAGACTATCTCTCCTGCTTATAATGCAAAAAAATATTTCAAAAAGTATAACAAATTAAAAAATGCTTTACAGATAGTTGGAGAACAAAAAAAGGATACTGCAAAAGAAATAGATTATATAGAAAGCATAATTTATGAATTAGATAGTGCTAAAACAATAAATGATGTTCATTTAATATATGAAGAAATAACTGAAAATGTAATTTTTAAAGATACATTAAAGGATAAATCAGTTAAAAAATCTACTAAAAATAAAAAGAAAAAACAAGAAGAAGAATTTTCTCCATTAATATTTGTTATAGATGGTTATACTGTTTATGTTGGAAAAAATAATAAACAAAATGATTACTTAACTTTGAAGTTTGCACATAATAATGATATGTGGTTTCATACTAAAAGCATTCACGGAAGCCATGTAATACTTAAAACAAATGGAGATGAAGTATCACAAGAATTAATAAATAAATGTTCTAGTCTTGCGGCATTTCATAGTAAGGCTTCTACCTCTTCAAATGTTACAGTAGATTACACATTTGTAAGATATGTAAAAAAACCGACAAATGCAAAACCAGGTATGGTAATATATACAAACTATGATTCTGTAACTGTTAAACCTAATAATTTTGAATAATAATTCGAAGAACTTTCATAGTAAATAAAAAAGATAGCTTAGCTATCTTTTTTATTTACTGATACACTATCATAATATAAATTTTCTGGTGCAACATCTTCCCCTGTTTCCCATTCAATACTTATACCATCAGCTCTTACTTTTTTAAATCTTTCTTTATCCTTTAATCCTTGATAAAATTTATGATTTAACAATGGTTTCATATCATAAATCTTTTCTTCTCCATTATTAAATTTTATATATATTTTATAATCTTCGATAGCCCAAACGTCTTTTGCTATTGGTTCTAATTTTTCAACCATTTTAATCCCCCCATAACATTATTTTAAAGGTTCTATATAAAAATGTACACCTTCACTTTGTGTTAATTCCCATAATCTTATTAACTCTTCATTGTGTATTTCAATCCATGCCTCTATTAATTTTCTTTGTTTTATTGGCATTGAACCGTTTAATCAAATTACCATTCAAATCAAATACACCATTAAATTCACAATATTGCGTATGAATATGTGCAATATGATGTTTTTCTTTATCGTTATAGAACATCTTTATTACAATACCATAAAATTGAGATATAATAGGCATAATTTCACCTCCATTATAACAATTTATTGTTTATTTTACAAGTATTTGGAAATTTAATTGCTGACAAGCAATTATTTAAGATTTAAATAAGTTAAATGTATTCTATATTTTATTTAATATTTTGTCAATCTTAATAAAAAATTAATTGGACATTTTCGAAAAATAGTATATAATGTTGGAAGAGGATGTGAAAAATTTATGAAATTTTTTAAGAGACTATTTTTTGCAATTGTAATATTAGTAATTTTAGTAGTTGGTGGAATTGCTTTTATGGGACATTCTATGTATAAAGATGCCATTAATAAAACTAGTATTGCTGATAAAGTTTCTAAAATAAAAGAAGATGAAAATTATGTTACTATTGATAACATATCTAATGATTTCAAAAATGCAATAATTGCTATTGAAGACCATAGATTTAAAGATCACAATGGTATAGATATAATAACTACTACAAGGTCAATGATTGAAAATATAAGAGAAAAAGATATTGTTGCAGGTGGTAGTACAATTACTCAACAAACAGGAAGACTATTATATTTCACACAAGAACAACGCTTTACAAGAAAAGTTGCAGAACTATTTGTAGCTTTTGATTTAGAAGAAAATTATTCTAAAGATGAAATATTAGAACTATATTCTAACATCATTTATTATGGTAATGGTTATTATGGAATTAGAGAAGCAAGCCTTGGTTACTTTAATAAAGAGCCAAAAAATTTAAACCTAGATGAAGCATCACTTCTTGCAGGTATCCCTAATGCTCCAAGTGTATATTCTCCTAATAAAAATTTAGATTTAGCTAAAAAAAGACAATCAGCTGTACTTTCTGCAATGGTAAAATACAATTATATAACAGAAGAAGACAAAGCAAATATTATAAATACAAATAATAATTAAGACGTGATGTTTTATCACGTCTTAATTATTTACATTCTTACCTTATACTCAATATCTGTCATATATGGAAATAGTTCTTTTAACCTTTTACGTGTTATCATAAGCATTCTAGGTTGTGGATTTTTATCGTGTACAGATATTAGCATTTGTGTATAACAGTTTTCAGTGGTTTTAAAAACTAAGTATCTATTATTTACATAGGTAAAATAAATTTGAAAACCATTTTCTAATTCATTATCAAATCTTTCAAAAGTATATTTTTCTTCCATATTTCTCTCCTATTTTATCATTTCTTCAAATTCTTTTTCTGTTATTATAGTTACACCTAGATTTTGAGCTTTTGTTAGTTTACTTCCAGCATCATCTCCTGCAAGTACATAACTTGTCTTTTTTGATACTGATGATGATACTTTTCCACCTAAATTTTCTATTATATTCCCCGCTTCTTCTCTTGTGTAATTGTCAAGTGAACCCGTTAGAACAAATGTTAATCCTTGAAATTTTAAGTCTATTTCATTTGTTTCTTCATCTTCCATATTTACTCCTGCATCACGTAATTTTTTAATTAAGTCTATTGTCTGGTCCCCTCTAAAAAATTCGTAAATGCTTTCTGCCATAATTTGTCCTACATCTTCTAATTCTGCTATTTCGCTAGCATTCGCATTCATTAAATTATCAATGTTTTTAAAATACTTTGCTATTGTTTTTGCAGTTTTTGCCCCAATATGTCTAATTCCTAATGCAGTTATTAATTTATAAAATGGTCTGTTTTTACTATCATTAATAGCATTTATTAAATTTTCAGCAAATTTAGTTCCATTCTTTTTTAGGCTCGCAATATCTTCAAATGTTAATGTATATAAATCTGCTATATTTTCTATTAATCCTTTTTCTATAAATTGCTCTACTAAGTTTTCTCCAAGCCCATCTATATCCATTCCTTCTTTTGATACAAAATGGATAATATTTCTTACAAGTTTCGCAGGACATTCTATTCCTGTACAACGAAGAGCAGCTTCTCCTTCTTCTCTTACAGTAGGTGCACCACATACTGGGCAAATTTGGGGCATAGAAAATTCTTTTTCATTCCCTGTTCTCTTTTCTTTTTTCACTTCAACAATTTCAGGAATAACATCTCCTGCTTTTTGTATAACTACTGTATCACCTATTTTCAATTCTTTTTCTTTAATAAAATCCTCATTGTGCAATGTAGTTTTTGAAATAGTAGAACCTGCAACCGAAACTGGCTCTAAAATTGCCATTGGTGTAATAGCGCCTGTTCTTCCAACTTGGCATACTATATCTTTTAAAATAGTTTCTTTTCTTTCTGGTGGATATTTATAAGCGACTGCCCATCTTGGAGTTTTAGAAGTCTCTCCCAACTCTTCTCTTAAACTTAAGTTATCTACTTTTACAACTGCTCCATCTATCCCAAAAGATAATGATTCTCTTGTCTCTCCTATCTTCTTAATTGCTTCTATTACTTCATCAATATTTTTACAATGTATTCTAACAGGGTTTACATTAAATCCTAATTTTTCAAGATATTCTAATTCTTCGAAATGAGAATTAAATTCTTTTCCTTCTATTTTTTGTACATTAAATATATAAATATCTAATGGACGTTTTTCAGTAACACTACTATCTAATTGTCTTAGAGAACCTGCTGCTGCGTTTCTAGCATTTGCAAATAGATTACCATCTTCATAACCTATTTCTTCATTCATTTTTTCAAATTCTTTTTTTCCAATAAAAACTTCTCCACGTACTGTTATATTTATCTTTTCATTTAATTCTTTTGGTATTGTTTTTACAGTAGCTAAGTTATTAGTTACATCTTCTCCAACTTGTCCATTTCCACGTGTCGCACCTTGTACAAATTTCCCATCTATATATTTAAGACTTGCAGATAAACCATCAATTTTTGTTTCTACAACATATGTTGTATTTTCCCCAAATTCCTCTGCTTGTTTTTTAATTCTTTTATCAAATTCATACACTTCTTCAAATGAAAAAATATCTTGTAAGCTTAATAGAGGTACTTCATGAGTCACCTCTTTAAAGCCTTTTTTTACTGTTCCTCCAACCTTTTGCGTGTTTGATTCTTTATTAATTAATTCTGGAAATTGTTTCTCTAAATTTTTTAATTCGTTATTTAACATATCATATTCAAAATCGCTAATTTCTGGCGCATCATCATCATAGTATTTTTTATTATGGTATGCTATAATCTCTCGTAATTCTTTTACTCTTTTTTTGCCTTGAGTAATATTCATAATATATCAATCCTTTAATAAATCTTTTCCACCTTTTAAATAGTTCCATCCTGAAAAAATAGTTGCAATTACACATATTATTAAAAGTAATGTTGATAATATATTAATACCAAATTGTAAATTGGTCATATATATACTTGCACTGCTTTCTAACATAGCTTGCTCACTTGAAACTCTAAAAATAAAGTTACCAAAGCTAAATTTATCTAGAAAACAACAAATTATTGCTAACATTTGTGTTACCGTTTTTATTTTTCCCCAAATTGATGCTGCAATTACTTTTCCACCTTTTTCTACTGCAATTAATCTATATCCTGATACCATAAATTCTCTTATTAATATAATTATAGGTATCCACGCTGGAATTTTTGAATATTCTACTAAAATAATCAGTGCTGCTAGTACTAATATTTTATCAGCTATTGGATCTAAGAATTTTCCAAATGTAGTAACTTGATTCCATTTTCTCGCAAGAGTCCCATCTAATTTATCTGTTATTGATGCTATTATAAAAATTATATTCATTATCCAAAATGAAATTGGCAGACTTAAGAACTCTCCTGTTATTCCGAGTTAAACTATCAACTATTGGAACCATCATCATTATTATAACCAAAATCATTCTAAAAACAGTAAGTTTATTAGGTAAATTCATATATCTATTCTCCTATAAAATAATTTTTATTGTATGTAGGGGTGGGTCCTACATTTCTTTATCCATTCATTTTTTCAATTCTATCAATTGTTGTTTTAAGCATTTCTTGGTATTTTGCTAGTTTCTCTTTTTCCTCATTAATTTTAGCTTCTGGTGCTTTTTCTACAAATCCTGGATTTGATAACATTTTTGTTGCTCTTGCCACTTCATTTTCTAATCTTTCTTTTTCTTTTTCAAGTCTTGCCACTTCTTCTTTTATATCCACTAACTCTTCAAATGGCATAAATACTTCTATTCCAAAACTTTGTACACAAATTGCATTTTGTGGAATACCTACTCTTTCTTCTTTAACTTGTATTTCATTTCCAAATCCTAATTTTTGTATAAATTCTTTTGATTCTTCTATCTCTTTTTGGTATTGTTTTGTTACAAAAATTAGATTTGCTTTTTTTGATGGATGAACATTCATATTTGCTCTTGCATTACGTATTCCTATAATTATTTCTTTCATACTTTCTATAAAATCATGTTCAGTATCATATTCTACTCTTTTCTTTGTTTTTGGAAAGTCCGATACCATTAAGTCTTTATCGCTATAATTTACTAATTTTCCATAAATCTCTGAAGTTACAAATGGCATAAATGGATGTAATAATTTTAAGCTATCTCCAAAAACATAGTTTAATACAAAACTTACTTGTACTTTTTCTTCTTCAGACTCACTATATAATCTTGATTTTGCTATTTCTATATACCAATCGCAAAATTCATTCCATATAAAGTTATATATTTTATCTAGCGCTACCCCTAAATCGTACTTTTCTATATTTTCTGTAACAGATTCTATTAAGTTGTCTAGCTTATTCATAATCCATCTGTCTTCTACTCTTAAGCTTTCTTTTTTGTATAATCCATTCTCATCTTTGATTTTCTTTCCAAACTCTATAATCTTTTCGTCATCTGCCAAATTCATTGTTATAAATCTTGCAGCATTCCAGATTTTATTTGCAAAGTTTGATGCTTGCTCTAATTTCTCTGGCATATATCTTATATCATTTCCCATTGTAGTTCCAGAAATAACTGAAAATCTTAAAGCATCTGTTCCATATTCATTTATTATATCAAGCGGATCTATTCCATTTCCTAAACTTTTTGACATTTTTCTACCTTGGCTATCACGTATAATACCATGTATTAAAACATCACTAAATGGCTTTTGATTTGTTGCATATAAACTTGAAAATACCATCCTTACAACCCAGAAAAATATAATATCGTATCCTGTAACTAATGTATTTGTTGGGAAGAATATATCTAAATCTTCTGTTTTTTCAGGCCAACCAAGAGTTGAAAATGGCCATAACGCTGAACTAAACCATGTATCTAGTGTATCTTCATCTTGATGTAAATGTGTACTTCCACATTTTCCACATTTTTCAGGTAACGTTTTAGAAACATTTATGTGTCCACATTCCTCACAATAATATGCTGGTATTCTATGTCCCCACCATAACTGTCTTGATATACACCAGTCTTGTATGTTTTCTAACCAATGAAAATATGTTTTTTCATATCTTTTTGGTACAAATTTTATATCTCCATTTTTTACAGCTTCTATTGCTGGTTGGGCTAACTCTTTCATTTTTACAAACCATTGTGTTGAAATTTTTGGTTCTATTGTGTGTTTACATCTTTCACATTTACCAACATTATGAGTATACTCTTCTTCTTTTACAAGTGCTCCTATTTCTTTTAATTTTTCTACAATTAATTTACGTGCTTCTAGTAAGTCCATTCCTTCATATTCAGGAACAAGGCTACCCATTTTGAAGTTTTCGTCAAAAACTTCTACTACTTCTAAATTATGTCTTAACCCTGCTTGATAATCGTTCATATCGTGTGCTGGTGTTATTTTTACTGCACCTGTGCCAAATTCTTTTTCAACAAATTCATCTTGTATTATTGGTATTTCTTTGTTCATAATTGGTAATATACAAGTTTTTCCTGATAATTCTTTATATCTTTCATCATCTGGATGAACTGCTACTGCTGTATCTCCAAGCATTGTTTCTGGTCTTGTTGTTGCAACAATAATATATGTATCTTCACCCTTTACTTTATATCTAATATGCCATAATTTTGATGCTTCTTCATGATATTCTACTTCTGCATCAGAAACAGAAGTGTTACAATTAGTACACCAGTTTACCATTCTTTTCCCTTTGTATATTAATCCTTTTTCATGTAAGCTAACAAATTGTTCTAAAACAGCATTGGATAATCCTTCATCTAGTGTAAATCTACGTCTTGACCAATCACAAGAACATCCTAATTTTCTTTGTTGGTCTTCAATAGTTCCTCCATAAAGTCTAGTCCAATCCCAGGTTTCTTCTAAAAACTTTTCTCTACCTAAATCCTGTTTAGTTTTTCCTTCTTTTCTTAATTTTTCTACTACTTTCATTTCTGTTGAAATTGATGCATGGTCTGTTCCTGGAAGCCATAATGTATTATATCCATTCATTCTTTTAAAACGAATTAGAATATCTTGCATTGTATCATCTAATGCATGCCCCATATGAAGTTTTCCTGTTACATTTGGTGGTGGCATCATAATACAATAGCTTTCTTTTTCAGTATCCATACTTGGTTTAAAATATCCTTTTTCTTCCCATTCTTTATATAATTTTTCCTCAAAATCTTTTGGCTTATATTTATCCTGTAACTTATGCTTATCATTCATCTTCAATTCCCCCTTTTTATCAAAAAAACTTCGTCCCAACATAAGGGCGAAGTTTAATTCACGGTACCACCTTAATTTATTATATTTCTATAATATCTTTAGTAGCCTATAACGTGGCTTATACGAATATGTTTACTAGTTTTTCAACATATTAACTCCAAAGCTACTTTCATTTGCCTTTAATAATAGAAACTTTCAGTCTATGATTTCTACTCCCTAATACTAAGTACAAACTACTCCTCTTTTTCCTTGTTTTTTAATATATATGTATTATATATTATGCATTATTCATTGTCAATATTAAATATTAAAATATATAAGTAATGCTCCAATAATAACTATAAAAAAGCCTACAATTTTTAATCCACTAGTTGCTTCATTTTGGTCACCAAAACTAAATAACTTTTTTGTTAAATATCGTGCATCAAATACCATTATTGTTCCTAACAATGCAATTATTGTTCCAATTATTATTAATATCGTTTTTAACATATTATTCAACATCCTTATATTTATATTTACGTTTATATAATATAATTTTATTTATATTTTGTCAAATCTTACCTATATTTCTAGCCTATTTTCAAATTTTCCTTTCGTCATTTTTCGTAATTTTTCATTTTCTTTTTTCTCTAATTTTGGGTCTTTTTGTAAAATTTTGTATGCTAGGCTTTGTACTTGTTGTAATATTGGCATGTCTTGGAATAAGTTTGCTATTTTAAATTCTGGAAGTCCATGTTGCTTTGTTCCAAAAAATTCTCCAGAACCTCTTAACTCTAAATCCTTTTCTGAAATTACAAAACCATCATTTGTATCTTGCATTACTTTCATACGTTCTCGTATATTTTCAGAATTTCCCTGATATTTTAAAATACAATAAGATTTATATTCCCCTCTTCCAACTCTTCCTCTTAATTGGTGTAACTGTGCAAGACCAAATCTTTCAGCATTTTCAACTACCATAATACTTGCATTTGGAACATTAACTCCTACTTCTATTACAGTAGTAGATATTAAAATATCTATATTTCCTTGTTTAAATTCTTCCATTATAGCATCTTTTTCTTTTGGTCTCATTTTTCCGTGTAAATATTCTACTTTATACTCACTAAATACCTCATTTTTATAAAGTTCTGCAAGTTCTATTACAGATTTTAAGTCCATTTCTTCATTTTCTTCTACAAGTGGGCATACAATATAGCATTGTCTTCCTTCTTGTATTTGTTTTTTTATAAAGTTATTTACCCTGTCGGTTAATCCTTTTGTAACTGCTATGGTATCTATCTTTTTTCTATTTGGTGGAAGTTCATCAATAATAGATATATCTAGGTCTCCATATAATATAAGTGCAAGAGTACGTGGGATTGGTGTTGCTGTCATTACTAATACATCTGGATTATCTCCTTTTTTAGATATAATTTTTCTTTGTCTTACACCAAACCTATGTTGTTCATCTGTTACAACTAATCCTAGATTTTTAAATATAACATTTTCTTCTAGTATTGCATGTGTACCAATTAATACGTCAATTTCTCCATTTTCTAGTCTTTGCAAAATATCTTCTTTTTTCTTTTTACTTAATCCACTAATTAATAGTTCACATCTAATTCCAAATTCACCTAAAATTTTACTAAATTCCTCCATATGCTGGGTAGCAAGAATTGCAGTTGGTGCCATAATTGCCATTTGATATCCACTTTTTACTGCTTTATATGCTGCAATTATTGCAACTACTGTTTTTCCGTGAGCCTACATCCCCTTGTAATAGTCTGTTCATTGGCTTAGTAGATTCCATATCTCTATCTATTTCTTCTAAAACACGTAATTGTGCCTTTGTTAGTTTAAATGGCAGAGCATTAATTACAGAAGACATTTTTACATTTTCATTAAATTTGATACCTGTTTCTTCCACTGTATTCATATTTTTTATGCTAAGAAGTGCAAGTTGCATACTAAGCAATTCTTCAAAAACGAGCCTTTTTCTTGCTTGTTCAAAATCTGTAAAATCTTTTGGAAAATGTATGCTATTTATACTTGAATTTATATCTAATAATTTGTATTCATCTAATAAATATGTAGGTAGAGTTTCTTCTAAGCTATTTTTAGCAATATTTAAACCATTTTCAATTATTTGCCTAATAGTATTTTGTGATAAGCTATATGTTAATGGATATATGGGAATAATCTTTCCTGTATTTTTAGTTTTTCCTATATCATCAAATGTAGGAGAAAGCATTTCAGTTGTACCATTCTTTTTTGCAATTTTTCCAAAGAAATTATATTTCTCTCCTAATTTAAATCTTTGTCTTAGATATTTTTGATTATACCAAGTTATAACCATAGAACCTGTATCATCTCTTACAATTAGCTTATATATTGTCATACCTTTTCTTCTTGTTCGAATTTCATTTACTCTAGAAGTACAAACTGCTTCTATCAAAACTTCTTCTCCATCAACTGCATCAGCTATATTAACTGGTTTACTTCTATCCTCATGCTCTCTTGGATAATATGTAATTAAATCTTTTAATGTATAAATCCCTAATCTATTTAGTAATACAACTCTATTAGGTCCAACACCTTTAACAAACTTTACATCCTGGTTTAAATCTGCCACTCACGTTATCTCCTTTTTTTATTTATTACATAAAAAGAATACCATAGCCAAATACATTTGTAAATAGCTATAGTATCCTCATATCAAACAAATCTGGTTTTTCTGTTTCTATCTTTCTAAATATTAAATCATATTCTAAAAACAATTTATCAATATCGTTTATTTTAAATTTTATTTGTTCTTTTATTAAATTATCCAATTTTTAACAATCCTCCAACTTTCAATAGCATTTGCGAAAAGCGATTTTCTTTATCATCTAAATCTATAAGGTCAAATTCATTTTCGAGTTCAAACATTAATATACTTGCAATCTTATAAAACTCTTTTTCATTTAATCCTTTAACTGCAATATCTATATCTGAATTTTCGTTAAATTTCCCATTAGCAATAGAACCAAAAATGAATACTTCACTAGCTCCATTTTCTTTTAATATTTTAGTTACTTTTTTTATATCTTCTTGAAAAGAAGATGGTAAATTGTTTAATTTTTTTTCCATTTTGCATTCCTCCTGTAAATAGTATAGCACATTTATATAAAAAATAAAACTGTTTAATTACAGTATCTTATAATTAATAACTTAAATACTTTCTTACATTTCTTTCTTTTATAATTCATTAATTTAATGCTCCAGACATAATTCTATATTTAGGTGTATTTTCCCAAATTTCTTGTAGTTTTTCAAAGTTTTCATTTGGATTTAGCATTAACCTAGCTAAATCATCTAATTTTTTATATTCCTCTCTAATACTTCATTTAATTTCTATAAAAATAATATCATATTAGTTTACCTTTGTAAATATATGAATATATCTATATGTTTTAAATATACATATTACGAGGTGTTTTTAAGTTGTTTATAAAATCTATCAAAATAAATAAATCATATATTGTATTTTTCAGTGTATGTATTGTTATACTAGCATCTATTGTTGCAGTTTCTTTAATATATCCCTTTAGTCTTCCTGCTAACTCTGGAAATTTAGTATGGAATAATATAGAATCTAACACTTCAAATGAGGAAAAAAAGTATATTAAATGGGTGGATTTTAATGTTACATATGATGTGTTAGATAAAACTTCTAAATTAGATATAACTTCTCATACTAATAATGACATTATAAAATATAATTGGATAGAATTACTTTCATATCTCGCTTGTAAATATGGTGGTAACTTTAAAAAATTTAAACAAAGTGATTTAACTGCATTAACAGATAAATTGAAAAATGGCTCTACAATGGAAGAATTAACTAAAGATTTAAAAAATTATAATTACTATTATGAATCATATGATGCAATTTTACATGAATTTATTGGTGAATATGAAGTTGAACTTCCTGTAGATGCTGGGACTGATGAAAAAACTTTTACTAAAAAATATGGAGTTAAGGCGTTTTTACCTATTGCTAAAAATTATAGTTTTAGCCATTATGATGATTTTGGTAATGCTCGTTCATATGGTTTTAAAAGGGTACATCTTGGAAATGACCTTATGGGAAGTATTGGTACTCCTATTATTGCAGTAGAAAGTGGTACTGTTGAGGCTCTTGGTTGGAATCAATATGGTGGCTGGAGAATTGGAGTTAGAAGTATGGATAGAAAAAGGTATTATTACTATGCTCATCTTAGAAAAGACCATCCTTATACTGCTGATATGTATGAAGGTAAAACTGTTAAGGCTGGTGATGTTATCGGCTACCTTGGAATGACAGGATATAGTACAAAGGAGAATGTAAATAATATTAATATCCCTCATTTACATTTTGGTATGCAGTTAATTTTTGACGAATCCCAAAAAGATGGTGTAAATCAAATTTGGATAGATGTTTATCAAATTATTGAATTTTTAAGAAAAAATAAAAGTGAAATTGTAAAAGAGAATAATGATACAAAAGATTATACAAATGTTAATGCAGATGCCTTAGATGATGATTTTATTAAAGTACCAATTATTATGTATCATAGCATATTAAAATCTAAAAGCGGAGATTACATTATACATCCAAATATATTAGAAAAAGACTTGGCATATATCAAAGGCAAAGGTTACACCTCTATAACAATACAAGACCTAATTAACTATGTGTATGAAAATTCTCCACTTCCTGAAAAACCGATAATTATCACTTTTGATGATGGGCATTATAATAATTTAACTTATGCTCTACCAATACTCAAAAAATATGATATGAAGGCTGTTATTTCTATAGTTGGTGAGTACACTAATACTTTTACAGAAAGTGATGAAGCAAACCCAAATTATGGCTATTTACGTTGGAAAGATATAAACGAATTAATTGCTGATGGCACTATAGAATTTCAAAATCATACATATAATTTGCATTCAATTGATGCACGTAAAGGCTGTATGAAAAAGAAGTTTGAATCAAAAGAAGATTATGAAACTCTTTTAACTAACGATTTACAAAAACTACAAGAAGAATTTATTAAAAACACAAATTATACTCCAAATACTTTCACATACCCATTTGGAGCAATTAGTAAAGACTCTCTTGATATAATAAAAAAGCTAGGATTCAAAGCGAGCCTATCTTGTGAAAAAGGTGTTAATCATATAACTAAAAGCACAGATTGTTTATACTGTTTAAAAAGAAATAATCGTCCTAGCAATATTTCAACTGAAAGTTTCTTTAAGAATTTATTAGAATAACTCAGCAACTTTATCTTCTTGCAAGAATGATGCGAAAAACTGCATCATTCTTGTTATAACTTTAAATTTTCTACCTATCAAAAATTGCTTTACCTACCCCTTTATCTATCATAGTTGCAAAAATATTTTTTAATATTATAAGCACAATTGGACCAACAAACATTCCAAGAACACCTATCGCTTTAAACCCTGTATACATCGCAATTAGTGTAAATATTGGATGTATTCCTATATGTTTGCTTACTACTCTTGGCTCCGCAAATTGTCTTATTACAGACATAATTACCCACAGTATAATTATCGAAAGTGCAAGCTTTATATCACCATTTACTGCAGAAATAACTGCCCAAGGTATCATTGCAGTTCCAGAACCAAGTATCGGAAGTGCATCCACAAATCCTATACCTAATGCTGCAAGAAGCGGATATTTTATATTTAATCCAATAAATTTGAATATATATAAACCTATTAATGATACAAAAAATGAAATTAGAATAAGTGTAGCTTCTGCTTTTAAGTAATTCCCTAAACTACTTATTAAATCTCTTGTATGTTTTGAAATTCTTTTAACCCATTCTCGTGGTAAATGATGCTCTATTTGGTCTATCATATATAATTTATCTGTACACATAAAATATATTGCTACAAAACATATTCCAATATATATTGCTATAGTTGGAATTTCAGTTAAAAACCCCATTAATGATGTAAGAAAATTTTTAACCCAATTTGATACAGTCCCAATCAAATCCCAAAGTGAATTTTGTATTACTTTTGTTACTTCTTCTGGTATTTTTAGTTTATTAAAATCAATGCTTGATATAATGTTTTGAACTTGATTATATGCCGATTCTATATAAGTATTTAATCCTTGCAAAAGATTTGTTGCCTCTGCGATAATTGATGCAATCCCCCACGATAATAGCCCTATAAGTATTAATGAGACTACTATAAGCACTATAATTGCACTTGTTTTTCTTGTTAGGCTTGTCTTTCTATTTACCAATTTTATAAGGGGTTCAATTAATAAAGCTATAACAAATGCAACTAAAAAAGGCATATAAAACATTGCAAGTTTGAATGCTAAAAATATTCCTATAATTGTTAATAATAATACTAAAATTCTTTTAGAAACTTTAGTCCAATATCCCATATCTATAACCATATATTCCATTCCTTTATTGTTTATGTAATCTACTCCATATTGCTGTATGTAGGACATTTTTGTTTTTTCTGAGAGTTCAAGAAACAAAAAGTACTACATATACATGTCGCTAATTTACCATTAAAAAGTCTATTTTTTCTATATAATAATAGAAGTAGTTTCCTACTTCTATTATTATATTATTTTTTATTAGAATTATTCTGCATTTTTAGTATTTTCATTACATTTGCATATATTTTCTAAAGTTTGGCAAACTTCACCTTTTCCAACTTCACCATCGTGATGTGCTAAATCTCCTAAAGATAATATACCAACTATTTTATTACTTGCATCACATACTGGTATTCTTCTAATTTGAAACTTAGACATTAAGTTTGTAGCCTCATCTACTGTTGTATCAGGAGTACAACAACATGGATTACATGTCATTATATCTGTAACTTTTGTATTGCAAACATCTTTATCACAAGCAATACTTCTTAAAATAACATCTCTATCTGTAATTACACCTACGACACAATTATTATCATTACAAACTGGTATACAACCAACATGATTATCACACATTAACTTTGCAACATCTTTTACACTATTTTCAGGTGTACAATAACATACTTTTGTACTCATACAATCTTTAACATTCATTTTACATACTTCCTTTCAAATTTTTTATAAATTTATTTTGTGCATTTTTCAAAAAAATTATGTAAAATAAAATTTATAATTTTGTTAATTATTGTAAAAATTTTTATGAGTATTTATATTTTTCCTACCGTTTACATGTAATAATATATTTATTTTGAAAAACTGCAATACTTGTTATATCGTCATCCACTTTTAAAAATAGATATATTCCTACATTCACGTTAATTTCTACTATAGATGGTTTACTTTCATCTGTTTAAAAATCTCTTGGAAATGGTGGTCTTCCCCCTGTAAATGGTGGACGTGGTCTAGGTTCTGGTACAGGCATAGGTGGTCTTGTGGAATGTGGCGGTCTATTTGGAAATCTATCTAATAGTTCTCTTAGTATTAAAATCTTAATTAAATCTCTTAGTACATTATTTTGTGGTGCTCTATCTTCCCTTTTTGAGTTCATTTCTTGCATTCTCACATTCTTTAAATCTTCTTTTCGTGTTTCTATTTTTACATTTGTCTGGATTTTTAAATCAATATCTATTTGATTTAAAACATTATCTGTCATTTGCTCTAAAATTTCCCTAGTTACTGGCATTGTATTCATACTACATTCTTTACAAACTAGTGGATAAACCTTTCTGTACATATCTGGAAACAATTCGTTTAAATTAGAGTTGTTCATACTGTTATTATTATTTTGCATTATGTAATAATCATTTGTAGCAAATGTATCTTGCATACAACTAGGTGTGTACCCTAATACATTTCTCATATATTCTTCATATGATGTATTATTATACATAGTATACCTCCTACTATTTTTTATAGTAGTATATGTATATTGTTTATTTTTGGTTACTATATTATAGATTATTTACTAATTCTTTAAATTTCTCTCCTCTTTCAGCAAAGTTTTTAAATAAATCAAAACTTGCACTTGCTGGTGAAAATAAAACTATTTGTCCTCTCTTTGCAATTTCATTTGCAATTTTTACTGTTTGTTTAAATTCGTTACACATATAAATATCCAAGTTCTTACCTTGTCTTTTTGATTCTTTTTCTACTACATTATATATTTTTTCAGCTGTCCCGCCTATTAAAATTAATCCTTTTACATTTTCTACTATTGGTTTTGCAATTGGTTCATAATCTAAATGTTTATCATAACCACCTGCAATTAGTATAATTTCTTCATTAAACGAATTTAATCCTGCAATTGTTCTTGTTGGGCTTGTTCCTATTGAATCATTATACCATTTTACCCCATTAAGTTCTCTTATGAATTCTAGTCTATGTGGAACGCCGTTAAACTCTTCAATTGCTTTTATTTGCATTTCCATATCTACAAATGATTTTGTTGCTGCAATTGCTGCTGCAATGTTTTCATAATTGTGCACTCCCCTTAACTTAACATCACTTGTATTAATTATATGTTTTCTTAATTTATCTTCACATTCTTTTATAACATCATTATCAACAATAATTCCATTATCTAATTTTTCTTTACTACTAAATAGAACTACTTTTCCATTTGCTTCATTCTTACATTTTCTTGTAATTTCATTATCATAATTTAGTACTACTATTCCATCTTCATTTTGATTTTTAAATATATTTTTCTTTGCATCTATATATTCTTCATATGAGCTATGTATGTTTAAATGATTTGGTGTTACATTTGTTATAACTGCAATATTGGGGCTTATGTTCATATTCATTAGTTGAAAACTACTTAGTTCTAATACTATTATATCTTCTGGCTTAATACTTTCAAGTTTTGTGAATAATGGTGTACCAATGTTTCCTCCTAAATATGCATTATATCCCGCTTCTTTTACAATAGCATAAATAAGGCTTGTAGTAGTTGTTTTTCCGTCACTACCAGTTATTCCTATAACTTTACATGGTGCCATTTCCATAAGCATTTCTATTTCAGAAGTTATTATTGCTCCTCTTTTTGATTCTTCTAGTAATTCCTTTTTGGTTGGCATACAACTTGGAGAACGAAATATTATATCAAATCCTACAAGTTTTGAGAGAGAATTTTCTCCAAAAGAAAATTCGAAAGTATATTTTGTAATTTTATCCATTATATCTTTTGGTATTTCTTCAATATTTCTATCGTCAAATACTGTAACTTTAGCATGCCTGTTATATAAATAATCTATTAATGGTATATTACTTACTCCTAGACCAATTATCGCTACTTTTCTATTTTTTAAATAGTTATTAAATTCTACTAATTTTTCATTAATATAACTCAAAGTTCTTTTTCCTCCTTCAAAATTCTGTCCTATTCACTATTAACGGGTTGCATACCATGAAACCTCTACATGGCAGACACAGGGCCTGCCCCTACACCTTTCTTTTCATATGTTGTATTGTGCATCTTGGTCAGACACAGGGCCTGCTCCTACATCTTTCTTTTCATATGTTGTATTGTGCATCTTGGGCGGATGATGGACTACCTATATATTTTTTTAATTTATTGTTGGTAATTTTATTTTTTTCAATAATTTGTTTGTTGATTCTTCTACTGTTTTGCAATCTGTAACATCTATTTCAATTGTTTTATTATGTAATTTATAAAAACCTGCTTTTTCTTGTAATTCATCTCTTTTTATTATATTTTTTCGCACTTCCTCTTTTTCAGCTTCGCCTTTATATTGTATGCATTTTCTTTTTATTCGTTCTTCTAAACTAGCTGTTATAAAAAAGTGATAATCTGTATCTGGATATATTTGCATTATGCTTCTTCCTGATATTATAACATTGTAATTTTTCTTTAAATCATTAATTAAATTTCTTGCAAATTCAAATAATGCTGTATTATCAGCTTTTCCTCCAACTATAGATACTGCAAGAGATGCCTCTTTTGACTGTATCTCTTCTTCTTTAGCTAACTTTCCATTTATATAAAAGTTAGTCTCATTATCTTCTATCTTTATTTCAATATTAAAATAATCCATAATCGCTTTAATATCAATATTGTCTGTCTCAATTTTTAGATTATCCATTTTTTTTCTACTTTGTATCATAGCATATACAATAGTTCTATATAAATTTCCGCCATTAAGCAATACTGTTTGCGGAATAGTTTTTACTAACTCTCTACATATAGAAGTTTTACCAGCTCCAACTAAACCTTCAATTCCAATTACTATATTATCCATCTACTATTTCTCCTATTAAAAAATACTTCGTTTACATTATATCACACATTTCTACATATTGTTAATTTTTTAATTCATTTTATATTTTTATGAATATTTTTCCCATTTTCGTAAAAAATATTATTATGTAATAGGACAAAAAGAAATGGAGGTGCTTTTCATGGCAAAGAATTCAAAAAATCAAAATAAAAATCAAAACAAAAATAACGAAAGATTAGAAAATCAAAATAGAGAAGAAATGAATAATCAAAAACAAAATAATAAAAACTGTAAATAGTAAAACCCCCGTACCAAAACTGTTTGGTTCGGGGATTTTTTACTTAATACACTCCGCAGTAATCTGTTTCCCTGCTAAAATCCACTGAAAGTTTGTAAATTCCATTTAATGTTGAATCAACATCAAACTTCATTTCCTCCTGTCCCGGAATACGAAGGCTTAATAACAGGCAATACTCTAAATCGCCTCTAATTTTTCTTGTTTCCATAACAGGTGCCATTTCTGTAGCTTCATTTGCAGCTTCCGGAATTTCATTTGGAAGACAAACATGTATATTTGAATGTTTCTTATGTGCTGCCACAATAACTTCAAATAAATCCTCACATGTTGCCAATGTTCTTGTTACTCTTTCCATAGTTGTTCTCCTTTTATGCTTTTTTTACTTAGCTTTATTGCCCTAATTAAATATATTATACCACTTTTTAGAAAAATTGTCAAAAAATATATGACGTTTTGGTATATCCTTATAATAGGTATTCTTACCAGTAACGTCATCTATTATTTAAGTTTTAATTAATCATTAAAATATCTTTTTAATAATCCTTCAAATCCTTTTCCATGTCTTGCTTCATCTTTACACATTTCATGTACTGTATCATGAATTGCATCATATCCTAATTCTTTTGCACGTGTTGCAAGTTGTTTTTTACCCATACAAGCACCACATTCTGCTTCTGCTCTTAACATTACATTTTTCTTTGTATCTGGGAAAACAATTTCTCCTAAAAGTTCAGCAAATTTAGCTGCATGTTCTGCTTCTTCATATGCATATCTTTTAAAAGCTTCTGCAACTTCTGGATATCCTTCTCTATCTGCTTGACGGCTCATAGCAAGGTACATTCCTACTTCTGTACATTCTCCCATAAAGTTATCTTTTAATCCTTTAACTACTTCTTCATCTAATCCTTTTGCTACACCAATTATATGTTCATCTGCATATTCATTCTTGGACTTTTCTTCTCTTAATTCAAATTTATCTTTTCCAACTCCACATTGTGGACATTTTTCAGGAGCTTCTTCTCCAAAGTGAACATATCCACATACTTTACATACATACGCTTTCATAAACTTTACCTCCTAATATATTATTTTATAGCAACAATTTTAATCCTAAACGAATATTTTGTCAATATTTTTGTTTTTTGCTTTCTTTTTTCGATTTTTTGTGATAGAATGTGTGTCAAGAAACAAATGAATATGTTTTATTTTGCAATAAACCCTTGCATTTTCACAATTTGTTAGGGGTTTTAGTAAAATATTAATAAGAGCTTAAATTGCTCTGGATGGAGGTTATTATGGAATTTAAAAAATGTGATCGTTGTGGATGTTTTTTTCTATCTGATAATAGTGTTTGTTATAATTGCAGTCCAAAAGATAGTTTTGAAATGTCAAAGTTAAAAAACTATTTAGAAAGTGAAAATTATTCTAATTCAATAGATTCTATTTCAGTTGATACTGGAATATCTGTAAAAAATTTAAATAGATATTTTGAAAACAAGGAATTTTCTAAAATATCTAGTAAATTAAATATAGGTACTAACATAAATATTAATTTATAATATATGTATTAAGGCACGGTACCTCCGTGCTTTTTTGTTACTTTAGGAGATATTAATGTGAAAAATAAATTTTGAAATTTTTATTAAAATATTTTTTAGAGCAATAAACTTGCTCTGGATGGAGGTTTTTATGTTGCAAAATGAAGATTTAGATAATCTTTCTATTTATGATGTATTAAAAGATAGAGATTTAATAAAACAAATCCCTTTTGAAGAAGAATTTAAAGAAATGGTAAAAAAAGAAAAAACAAAAGTATATTTAGGAATAGACCCCACTGCTGATAGTATACATATTGGTCACTTTATTCCTCTTATGATGATGTCATATTTTCAAAAATGTGGACATACCCCTATCATTTTAGTAGGTGGTGGTACTGCTTTTATTGGTGACCCTAGTGGAAAAACAGATATGAGAAAAATGCTTACACATGAAGAAATTTCTAAAAATGTAGATAATATTATAAAACAAGTAAGTAAATTTATCTCTTTCGAAGGTGATAATGCTGCTATTATTGTAAATAATGGTGATTGGATATTAGATTTAAATTATATGGATTTCATTCGCACATATGGTGTTCATTTTAATGTAAACAGAATGCTTGATGCTGAATGTTTTAAACAACGTATGGAAAAAGGTTTAACATTTTTTGAATTAAACTATATGCTTATGCAAAGCTATGATTTCCTGCATCTTTTTGAAGAAAAAGGTTGTAAAGTTCAAATCGGTGGAGATGACCAATGGTCTAATATGCTTGCTGGTGTTGATTTAATACGTAAAATCCATCAAAATGGAAGTTTTTGTGTAACTTGCCCTTTACTTCTTAATGCTGAAGGTAAAAAAATGGGTAAAACTGTAAGTGGAGCTCTATGGTTAGATGCTAATAAAACTTCACCATATGAATTTTACCAATACTGGAGAAATATTGGAGATGCCGAAGTTTACGATGTTTTAAGAATGCTTACATATCTTCCTATGGAAGAAGTTAGACGCCTTGCTAGCTTAAAAGATGAAAAAATAAATGAAGCAAAGAAAATTGCTGCTTTTGAAATTACAAAACTTATTCATGGAGAAAATGAAGCAATTAAAGCTGAAGAGGCTGCCAAGGCTTTATTTAATGGTAATGGAAGTACTGAAAATATGCCAACAACAAAAATCGATAGTAAAAACATATCTATTGTTGATGCAATAGTACTAACTGGTATTGCTCCTTCAAAGGGTCAAGCAAGAACTTTAATAGCCCAAGGTGGTATCAGTTTGAATGATAATAAAATAGAAGATGTAAACTATTTCTTAACTGATACTGATTTTACTGATGGATATGCAATTTTGAAAAAGGGTAAAAAAGTATTTCATAAATTAGAAGTTTAATACATATTTTGATTTTTGTGTGTAATTAAAATTTATTTTATAAAAAATAATGCATTCTTTATGATAAGACGAAAAAGCAAGGAAATTTTATTTCCCTGCTTTTTTAGATAAAAAAGACGTGTCATTTAAAACTTTAGAGTATTTCCCTCATAAATGAGGTTAGAATCCGTTATTTCTGGATTTTTTTCCAGTAGATTATCTACTGTAGTTCCTTTTTCTTTAGCAATCTTTGTAAGGGTATCGCCCTTTTTTATATGGTAGACTGTAGGTTTCACTTTTATAGAGAAATATTTTCCATCATCTGAATAATTTATCTCTTCAATTTGATAGCCTTTTATTTCTCCTTCCGCTTCCACCATTTCCACAACCGAGTCATACAGCCTAACATATAAGCCACTTATCTCAATTGCATCCCAGTCTCCATTTACAAGATTGCTTGCTTGCTCAATGTTGTTTATCACTCTCTTCCCTGCTTCTTCCGCCTCGTTATATGAAGTGGATTCTTTTGCCTTTGTGGTTAAGTTACAACAACTGAGCATAAGTACTGTTGACAATACAGCTATACTTCTTCTCATTTTGATACTCCTCTAGTTGTTTCATATGCTTGTTCGTCTTTTTCGCTCCTTTCTTGTATTATTCATAATGTAAAATAACACTTTTTTTACAAGCATATGCTGATTATTTTACCACTTTTATGTAAAATAGTCAATGAATTTTACATAATTTTAAAAATTTGGAACATACTCTTCTTCGTGTTCTCCTAATTCTTGTATATACCCATTTTTTAAATCTAAAAAATACAAATATTCCTCTATTTGCCTATATTCTTTCTTTGTTAATTTCCTATTTATTAATTCATCCTTTTTTGCTTTATAAGTTGGAAAATATTGTGCCATCACACTAACATATATATCATTCGACATATTTTCTTTAATCCAATGTAATATATGTTTTGAGTTTAATATATGGTTTGGTAATACTAAATGTCTTATTATTACACCTCTTTTTATAATGCCTTCTTCATTAAATATAGGTGTTCCTACTTGTTCATACATAACTTGTATTGCCTTTGTTGCTATTTCAAAATAATTATCTATTCCAGAATATTTCTTTGCAATTTCGTTACTATAATACTTTAAATCTGGTAAGTATACATCTATATATCCTTTTAATAATTCTATTGTTTCTACATTTTCATATCCATTTGTATTATATATGATTGGTATATTTAAGCCATTTTTCTTTGCAATATCTAATGCTTCTATTATGTGATATACATATGACGTTGGAGTAACTAAATTAATATTATTAGCCCCTTTTTCTTGCTGATCTAGGAAAATTTTAGCAAGCTCCTCTACCTCTATTTCTCGTCCCTTTCCTAATTGACTTATCTCATAATTTTGACAATATTTACAGTTTAAGTTGCAGTTGCTAAAAAATACTGTTCCTGAGCCATTTTTCCCACTAATACATGGTTCTTCGTAATAATGAAGTGATGCTAAGGCAATTTTAACCTTAGCATTACATTTACATCTTCCTATTTTTCCTTCTAATCTATTTACATTGCAATTATGTGGACACAAATTACAATTACTTAATTTTTCTATCATTAAAAACACCTATATTATTCTTCATTATTTATAATATTTCTAACTTTATTTATTACCACTTCAAAACCAGTCTCATTATTATCTTTATTGGCTGGAATAATAATATCTGCTTTTTTCTTGCAAGGTTCTACATATTTTTCATGCATTGGTTTTAATGTATCCTTATATTTAGAAATAATATATACTAGGTCTAAACCTCTTTCTTTTCTATCTCTTTCGATTAATCTTGTTAATCTTATATCTGCATCTGTATCTACAAAAACTTTAAGATCCATTAAATTTGTTAATTCTTCATTTTCTAGTACAAGTATTCCTTCTATAATTATTATAGGTGATGGTTTTACTGTAACAGTTTCGTTTTCTCTTAAACGTTTTTGATATGAATATATTGGTCTTTCAATTGTTTTGCCATCAATTAATGCTTTTATATCTTTAATCATTAAATCTGTTTCAAAAGCTTCTGGACAATCGTAATTTCTCTTTTTTCTCTCTTCTAAAGTTATATCTGTTAAACTTCTATAATAAAAGTCGTGCGCTAATACTATAACATTACTTTCAAATTCTTCTTCTATTTTATTTGCTAGTGTCGATTTTCCGTGAAGCTGTTCCTCCTGCAATACCTATTATAAATGGTTTTTTCATATGTTTTACACCTCTATTTTATAAATCACTTTCTCTATCCATTATACCATAAAAATTTTCTAAATATTGATTTTTTCTTCTTTTTTGCTCTTCTATCAATTGTCTATATAATACATTTACAAATCTTCCTACTCCGTCCTTCATTATTGTCTACTTGCGTAATTACATCAGCAATTTCTTTTAATGATGGTTTTGCATTTTTCATTGCTACTTTTAACCCTACTGCTTCAAGCATTTCTTTATCATTTCCACCATCTCCAACAGCAATAATTTCTTTTTTATCTATCCTTAAGTCATTCGCTAACATTTCAATAGCACTTGCTTTTGTAACTCCTTCTCTCATAATATCAACATATCCTAAAGTTTTAAGGTTTCCTTCTGGATCCTTTTCAGGAGTTGTACGTATACATAGATCTGATATTTGTAAGCCTTGTATAGTTTGTAAATCTTTCATAGCATCTTTTAATTCTTCTTCTGTTCCATTAACAGCAAATAATGGTATTGGATCAGCTTGTCCTAATATATATTCTCTCATATTAGTTTGATAATTAAAAGGTACTCCCATATTGTCATACATTGGGTCAATAGTACGTCTATATGAATATTTATAATCTGCAACTTCACATTTTGTTGTCATAAATTCATATTCTAATCCATTTGCTTCACATACTTCTACAAGACGAGTTATTTGTTCTTTAGATAACGATCTACTTACAGTTTCTTTGCTCCCTGCTTTCCATAATATTGCTCCATTTGTAGATATTATATATTTCCCGAAAGCTTCTCCTCCTTGTCTTGCTATAAATTTTGCCACTTCTAATGGTTTTGCTGTAGCAATTACTGGTATTACTCCAAAATCTTCATATAGTTTATTAATCGCTTCTACATTTTCCTCTGGTATATTTTTCTCATCATTTAACAAAGTTCCATCTAAATCAAGTACTAGCATTTTATACATATTACTACCTCATTTCATATTATTAATACCTTTTTATTATACTGTTTGTTTACATATTTGTCAAGGTTTTATGTTTTCCTGTCTTTTCTACATAAATAAAGAGTAAGATACCTCTTACTCTTTATCGATTTAACAAATATATACCTAAATTTAAATATGTTGCAAATAATGTCCATATAGCGTATGGCTCTTCCACCTCATACTTATATTTTATGAAGTTTCTTGGAAAATATACTGATATTTATTTTACTTTTTCTTTATGCTCTTCTTATTTTCTTTTTCTAACTGTTTTAAACTTTTATTCGGTGTTGGCAACTCTTCTGGCATAGTTCCGCCCTGCTTGTTTAATTGCTTTTCTAACTATTTTTACAAGATTCCTTTGCTTTACTTATTACATTTTCAAATTTTCGCCATTCTTTATAATTTAAAACTACTTGTAGTTCTCTTGCATACCAATATTCAATTCCGTTTTCATTAATATGCTTAATATCTCCAAAAGTTTGATTATTATAATTTTCGTTTTTATCTAGTTTATTCATTTGAAATCATCTCCATTTGTTTCATTGCTATTTTATTATAATTTCAAATAAACTTCAACAGTTCTGCGAAAATTTGTTTTGTTTTTCATTATGTTCAATTTATATAAAAATGCGATACGTTAGTATCGCATTTTGGTGGACAGGGAAGGATTCGAACCTTCGTACTCGTATGAGAACAGATTTACAGTCTGCCGCCTTTAGCCACTCGGCCACCTGTCCATATTAAATTATTTTAAAAATTATAGGAAATCATATTTCCTATAATTTTTAGTGGTCCGCCCTCAAGGATTCGAACCTTGGACCCACCGGTTATGAGCCGGTTGCTCTGACCAACTGAGCTAAGGGCGGTGGAGCAGGTAGCGGGAATCGAACCCGCATAGCCAGCTTGGAAGGCTGGAATTCTACCATTGAACTACACCTGCATCTTGTATCGACATTTATAAATTATAATGGTTATATTTTTTTTTGTCAATAGTTTTTTAAAAAAATTTTAACCTTTTTTTTGATATTAATTTACAAATTACTTATAATAATATAAAATACTTATATATTAACTATTTTTCTATAAAAACCTCTTTATTCTCTCAATTTATTTTGAGGTTTTTATTAGACTTTTGCTAGAATATTTGGCTTAAATGGAGGTTTTTATGTATGTATAATTTTGTTTCTTATGACGAAGCTAGTACTATGAATTTTGCAAAAAAACTTGCAAGTAAATTAAAAACGGGAGATATTGTTGTTTTATCTGGTAATTTAGGCTCTGGAAAAACAAAATTCACTGAAGGATTTTTATCTTATTTTGGTCTTAGTGATGAAATTTCTAGTCCTACTTTTACTATTGTTAATGAATATAATAAAGATAATATAAATATATATCATTTTGATGTTTATAGGATTTCTTCTGTTGATGAATTTTATGCAATTGGTGGCGATAGTTATTTTGATAATGGTATTTGCATTATAGAATGGGGTGAAATTATAGAAGATGCCCTGCCTTCAAGTTATATTAAAATAGATTTTGAAAGAGATTTCAAAAACGAAAATACAAGAATTCTAAAAATATTTGCTATTGGCGATAAATATATTGATTTAGTAAAAGAATTATAATTTTATGACCAAGCAGTACTTGTCCCTACTATGCTAGTCTAAAACAATAGAGAAAAAGCCCCTTTACTTAAGGGAACTGTCACTCAACATAGTGAGTGTGGGGTTCTTCCCAATTAAAATTTCTAAAAAAGGAGAATTAAATGAAAATTTTAAGTATTGATACTGCATCTTCTATTTGCTCTGTTGCAATTTTAGAAGATAATAAAGTAATAAAAGAAATATCAAATGATGATGCTAATACTCATTCTGTAAAATTAATGCCTCAAATTGAACAAATTTTTAAAGAAACAAATTTAACTCTAAATGATATCGATTTACTTGCCTGTGATAAAGGCCCTGGTTCTTTCACTGGTATAAGAATTGGTATTGCTACTGTAAAAGCCTTTTTTGATGTTACCAATATTCCTTCTGTACGGAATTACTTCACTTATGGCTTTAGCATACAATATTAATTTTAATGGTTATATTTGCTCTTTAATAGATGCAAAAAATGATAATGTTTATGGTGGTTTATTTGATAATTCTACACATTCACATATAAAAGAAAATGAATATTTAGCTGAAAATATCAATTATGTTACAGAAATATTAAAAAAATGTAATAAACCTATATTTTTTGTTGGAAATGGTAGCATACTTCATAAAGATATGTTAAAATCAACCTTGAAAGAAAATGCTATTTTTGCTGATGATAATTCGCTCAATAATTTAACTTCTGTAAGTGTTGGTATAGCTGCATTTCATATATGTACTGATAATAAATATAATGAGGATGAATACACTTTATCACCTACTTATTTACGAAAATCAAGTGCGGAAATGAATTTACAGGAGAAATAAAATGGAAATAGTAATAAATAGAATGACTCTTCCACATTTACTACAAATAAAGGAGGAACTTGTTACTGAATTTGACGATTTTTGGACATATTCAATATTTGAAAAAGAATTAGAAAATCCAAATTCCGAATATTTTGTAGCAATTATAGATGGCAAAATAGTTGGGTTTACTGGCATTTTGAAAGTTTTAGATGAAATACATATTACCAATATAGTTACAAGAATCTCAAAAAGGCATATGGGAATTGCAAGTAAACTTTTAGAAAAATTAATAGAAACTGCTAAATCAAAAAAAGCAACTCTACTTACTTTAGAAGTTAATGAAACAAATACAAATGCTATAAAACTTTATGAAAAATACAATTTCAAGAAAATTGGTTTAAGAAAGAATTATTATGGACAAAATAAAAATGCTATTATAATGACCTTATTTTTTGATTAGAAAATTTTAATTTTTTTAATCAAAATAAGATACATGGGCGAGCAGTACTCTCCCCCTACATTAATAAATAATTTTTATATTATCTACTTAAAAGAAGAAACTCATAAAATACATAAATAAAAAATAAAGGAGAAAAACAAATGAAAAAGAATGAACTAAATTATAAACAACTAAAAGACTATTGTAATCCAGATATTTTTAAATTTGAGGACACTTCCACTATACCTGGTATAGATACAGGTATTGGCCAAGATAGAGGAATTAAAGCTTTAGAATTTGGATTAAGTGTTGATGTTAAAGGATATAACTTATATCTGGAAGGTCCTGATGGTGTAGGAAAAACAATGTATACCAAAAACTATTTAAATAAAATATCAAAGAAGAAAAAAGTTCCTTCAGATTGGTGTTATATTTATAATTTTGATGATCCAAACGAACCTATAGCTCTTCCTCTTGCTGCACGGACAAGGTAAAGAATTTAAAGAAGATATGGAGCAATTCGTTAAAGATGTAAAAGCAGATATTAACAAAACATTTAGTAATGAAGATTTTGAAAAAGAAAAAACTTTAATTAAACAGGAATTTGAACAAAAACGTTCTATTTTATTAGATAACTTAAATAAAGAATCAATGAAATATGGTTTTCAGGTAAAAACTGCTCAAAATGGTATTTATATGATGCCTGTTATTGATGGAAAAACTATTGAAGAAGAAGAATTCGAAAAATTAGATGAAAATATCAAAAAAGAATTTGAAAGTAAATCTAATATTGTACAAGAACAAATCATTTCTGCTATTTCAGAAATTAAAGCTATAGAGAAAGCTTCTGATAAAAAAATAGAAGAATGGCAAGCAAATGTTGCCCTTCTTACAATTAATGCACATATTAACTATATTAAAGCAAAATATAAGAGAAATAAAATAATTAATAAGTTCTTAGATAATGTAAAAAAAGATGTATTAAAAAATGTACAATTATTTATTGAACAGCCTGCCTGTCAAAATACAAATGCTGGGCAACCAGCAGCACCAAGACAAGAGCCAAAACAACCTTGGTTAAATTATCGTGTAAATTTATTTATAGATAATAGTGAAACTGAAGGTTCTCCAGTTATTATGGATTCAAACTATTCATATCATAACTTATTTGGAAAACTAGAATATGAAAATTATTATGGTGCTTTAAAAACAGATTATACAATGCTTCAACCTGGATTACTTCATAAAGCAAATGGCGGTTATATAATTTTACAAGCAAAAGATTTACTTGCTAATTCTTTATGTTATGATGCTCTAAAAAAAGCGTTAAGAATTAAAGAGCTAAATATAGAAA
The DNA here is from genome assembly GCA_948471035.1 of uncultured Clostridium sp. GTDB lineage: Bacteria > Bacillota > Clostridia > TANB77 > CAG-508 > RGIG8482. Next base: position 8,643 of record CAOKRC010000013.1, on the reverse strand, counting down.
ATGCTGTAGACCAACGTAGCTCTATGGTAATGGTGTCCTTAAAGCCACAACCTATTCCATTAGATTTAAAAGTAATTTTAATAGGAAGCTCAAATATTTACCATACATTACTTGCAATGGACTCAGATTTTAAGAAACTTTTTAAAATTAAAGTAGAGTTTGAAGATGATGCACCAAAAAATGAAGATAATATTATGAAACTTGCTCGTTTTATACATGGATTTTGTGAACAAGAAGAACTTCTACCTTTAGATAAAAGTGCAGTAGCAAAAATTGTAGAATATTCTTCTAAACTTGCAAATGATAAAAAGAAATTATCTACTAGGTTTAATGACCTTTCCGAAATAATTGCTGAAGCTTGCACTTGGGCAAAGCTTGGAAAATCAAAAGTAGTAACTGCGGAATATGTCCAAAAAACTTTAGATGAAAGAATTGATAGAATTAGAAAATATGATTCTAAATATACTGAAATGATACGTGATAATACACTTTTAATTAGCACATCTGGTTTTAAAGTTGGACAAATTAATGGTTTAACGGTTATGACTATTGGTGACTATTCCTTTGGAAAGCCATCAAAAATAACAGTTAATACTTATACTGGTAAATCTGGTATTATAAATATAGAAAGAGAAGTTGAACTTTCTGGTTCATCACATTCTAAAGGCATTTACATTTTAAGTGGATATTTAGGTGAAATGTTTGCACAAGACATACCCTTATCATTAACAGCAAGTATTTGTTTTGAACAGTTATATAATGGTGTTGATGGTGATAGTGCTTCAAGTACTGAATTATATGCCTTACTTTCTAGTTTATCTGGTGTTCCAATTAATCAAGGAATTGCTGTTACTGGATCTGTAAACCAGAAAGGAGAAATTCAACCTATTGGTGGAGTTAATGAAAAGATTGAAGGATTTTATCAAATTTGTAAAATGCGTGGCCTTGATGGTTCACATGGAGTAATGATACCAGTGCAAAATATAGAAAACTTAAGTTTAGCAGATGAAATTGTAGATGCTGTTAAAAAAGGTGATTTCCATATATATGCCGTTTCTTCTATTGAAGAAGGAATTGAAGTTCTAACTGGTGTTCCAGCAGGTAAAAAAGATAAATTTGGACACTTCCCTGCAGGTACTGTAAATTATATGGTCTATGAAAAATTAAAAAAATATGCTGAAGTAAGCAATAAGAAATAGCAAAAGACGAAGGACATGCCCTTCGTCTTTTGCTATTTCTTAGAACTTTTTTATTGCTTCTTTTTTTATCTTCTATTTCCCTCAACAATCTCAATTATATCTGTTATATAGTCGCCTATTACAGGTATATTTAATGTAACTATCTTTTGTAATATTATTACTAATACTGCTGTTAATATAGAAAATCCTATGCCTATTCCTATCCCTTTTGCAATTCCTGCAAGTATATTTCTTATTAGCATTTCTTTTCTATTTCCTAAAATCTCAGCTAAATCTATTAAATTATTTTTAGTTAATACAAAATTTAGTTCATCTATATTTTTCATTAATTTTTCAAATTTCGACTTTTTTATAAACATATAACCACCTTATTTAAGTTTATATTCAATCTATATCTTTTGCATTTCACTCCTATGTAGTAATATATTTATTTTGAAAATCTTCAACACTTGTCACAGCCTTTGGGAACTCTGCGTATACACTTTTCAAAATAAATATATTACTACATTCACGCTAATTTATAGATTAAAAATAACTTATTTAATAATATGGTGGTTATTTTTTTTAATTATATACATATTTATACTACAATTTTTAAGATGCTATATTTTTAGTATTACTATAACTTTATATTTGATGTTTTATCTCAAAAATCCATTTATTATTTCTTCTTCCGCTTCTTTTTCAGTTAATCCAAGAGTCATTAATTTTGTAAGCTGTTCCCCTGCAATTTTACCTATTGCTGCTTCATGTATTAAATTTGCGTCTACATTATTTGCATCTATTTCTGGTATAGCAACTACCTTTCCTTGGTCTTTTATTATTGCATCACACTCTACATGTGCATAACATTTTGTATTACCTAATATTTTAGAAATAAATTCTTGTTTAGATTTATCTTGGGCTACGCTTCTTGATGTTACGTGTGTACTTGAATTCTCCCCATTTAGTTCTACATAAAATTCTGTTTTTGCAAATTGATTTCCATGTGTCATTATTTTTTCACTTATAGTAAGCTTTGTATTACAAGCAAGTTTTGCTTTAGTTTCTCTTAGAGTAGAGTCAACCCCTTTTATTTGAACTGTTTCCATTTCCATATTTGCTCCATCTTTTAATGCTACTTCTGTTACAGGATTTAATATTCTTTTTCCATCACCGCTACCTTCTCCATAATGTTTTTCTATATATTTTACTTTTGCACCTTCTTCTAAGAAAAATCTATGAATTCCATTATGTGTAGAGTCTTTGTGATGATCGTTATGAATTCCACAGCCTGCTACAATTACAACATTTGCATTTTTTCCTATATAAAAATCATTATATACTATATCTTTAAGTCCACTTTCTGTTATAATTACTGGAATATGTACAAATTCAAATTTAGTATTTTCTTTAACCAATATATCTATTCCAGATTTATCTTTCTTAGTAACAATGTTTATATTTTCTGTTATTTTCCTTTCAATTCCTTCACCGGTTTTTTCTTATATTATATGCACCTTCTCTAATTTCACCAAGTTCATTAGAAATTTCTTTTAATAATTCTTCATCTATTTTATCCATTCTTTTCTCCTTATAATTAATTATTCATTTGATTATGTTCATTGTATTGGTACATGTTATTCTATCTTTAAGCATAACATCACATCATACTATTCATATAACATTATTGCTTATTTTCACCATTTGGGCAGACTAAATTCGCCTGCCCTTACATATTTTCATTTTTGCAGACGAGCAATATTCGCCCTTACATTCCTATATTTTTTCATTGCTTCATCCATTATTTATTCAATTTGCAACAAGAATTTTTACATAAATCTTCTTTTAATATGTCACTACTATTTCCTGTTTTTTCTATTTTTCCATTTCTCATTAATATTACTTCATCTGCAATGTTTAAAATTCTCTCTTGATGTGAAATAATGAGTGTTGTTCCTTTTATTAGGTTTCTCATATTTTCAAAAACTTCAATAAGGTTATTAAAGCTCCATAAATCTATTCCTGCTTCCGGCTCATCAAAAATAGTTAAAGTAGATTCACGAGCTACAACTGTAGCTATTTCAATTCTTTTAAGCTCTCCTCCTGATAATGAAGAATTTACTTCTCTATCGACATATTCTTTTGCACAAAGACCTACTTTTGATAGTATTTTACACGCTTCTACTTTGTTAATTTCTTTCTTAGAAGCAATTTTTAATAAGTCATATACTGTAATCCCCTTAAATTTAACTGGTTGTTGAAAAGCAAATCCTATACCAAGTCTTGCTCTTTCATCTGATTTTAAATTTGTTATATCTTGCTCATTAAAAATAATATTACCTGAATCTGGCTTTTCTATTCCCATAATAATCTTAGCAAGAGTTGATTTTCCAGAACCATTTGGCCCTGTAATTGCTATAAATTTATTTAAATCGAATTTCATATTAATATGGTCTAATATCTTTTTATTATCTCTTTCAAAACATATATCTTTTATTTCTAACATTATTGCTTTTTCTCCTCTTCTTTCTTTATTCTATTTTTTGCTGTAATTTTTACACAATTTAAACATTTTGGATTTGTAGAATCGTAACCACAATCTAAATCTCCTAAATCTAATATTTTATTAATATATTTTTCTAATTTCTTAGCAGTATCTTCTGAAATTGCATGTTTCATAGATTTGGCCTCAGTTTCTGCAATATCTTTATCTATTTCTAAAACTTCAGTTAAAAATAGTTTTAATGCTGAATATCTTTTCATAATATCTTTTGCTGTTTTTATTCCCTCTTCTGTTAACACTATATCCCCATATGATTCATATTCTATTAATTCTATATCTTTCAAATTATTAAGAGCTTTATTAACACTAGGTTTTGAAATACCTAGCTTTTTTGCAATATCTGTAACACGTACTTCTTTTTCTGTATTTTTTAATACATATATAGTTTTTAAATATTCTTCTAATGAACTAGATAACTTCATTTTTTCCTCCATCTAAAGTTAGATTACTCTAACATTTTAATACGTATATACGAATTTGTCAAGTATGTTGTTTTAACACTTTTAACAATAACCCCTTTTAAATTTAACAAATCTTTGATACAATTACTTAGCACTTATCAATACCTCCTTATATGTGGTTTTAGTCGATTACATTTTATCAGGTATTTAAGATAAGTGCATTATTTTTACAAAAAAATGTTGAGGAAATTTTTATCACCCCAACATTTATTATAGAACCTAAAAAAATCAACCTTTTACAGTTGATTTATCAATGTTTTCGTCTGGTGCGACGATTTTACTTAATGGAGCGGACGTCGTAGTTATCTACAACTTTTTTCTCTTGACGATTGATACAAATATCAATCAATTTATTAAAGTATATCATAACTTCTATAAATTGCAATAAATTTATCAAAAAAGTTTGAAATTTTATGTAAAATAATATATAATATCATTAGCGTAAATTTTTTATGCTCATTAGAAATTTTAATGAACATTGAAAATGGTTATGCTCATAATGAAACAGTTGAAAACATTAGCTTCAGAAAGGAGAATATTATGCCAGTACTAACCAATTTTCTACCAGTGCAAGAATTAGAAGAAGAGGTGGTAACAAAACAAAAAAGCTATGCTACTCAGTTAAAAAAATTTCGGAAAGCTGTAGATTTGATGTCACATACATTTGACTACGAAATATCTGAAGATTCCGAAATTGGAAAGCACATTCTTGACAAAGAGGCTGAAGTCTTTCAAGATTTTTGGGATGAGGTTGGATTTATTCCTAAAGATTTTGACTCTTCATGTCTTGACACAAAAATGGAATATAATTATTTAAGCGATTTATCGCAGTACCCAATTGTCAAGGTGTCGGAATTAAAGGAAATGGCTGATGCACTTAGTTTTGTGATTTTGCCTATGAGCTATATTAATATGGACAAAATCATTGAAATGTATGCTGAAGAAGACGATTTTTATGCAGAGAAAATTAGAGATTCCTATGATGAATTCGAGGAAGTAGTATCTAATTGTCGAGACTATGCAGGAGAACAGCAACTGTATATGTTAGCACCTATTTCGTTTTACGACCCGTGGGAAGAAGTATCCAGCGAAGAACTTCTGCCAAAGTATTTCTCGAAAAAATTACATCATTTATCAACTACTTTAGGGATGATTATGCCAACGCAAAGAAATCTCTATAAGATGATAAAAACCAACGAGAAAAACTTAGAAAGTTTAAATGAAACTATGCAGGAGAATTTTAAAGCTGTTGAAAAATCCATCGATGAATGTCATAAACGAATTGATTGGGTTGAAGCTTTAACTAACAGTTTAGAAAGCCGAGTTAGAAGTAGCGAAGCCAGAGCAAATAGAATGGAGTTACAGTTATACGATATGCACTTGCAAGTTACAAAGCTTGAACATATGCTATATTGTCTCCTTGATCCTATCATTTTTTCTGTTGATGCAGATACAGATATTTCGGATTCTGATTATGATGGTGAAAATGCACGTATAGGTCTATGCTTTGGCACGGATATGCCAACTGACTTTTTTGTCGAAAAAGGAATGACAACGATTAATGACAAAAGGTTAAAATCCGTTACACACATTTTGAAAATCTAATTTTTATAATCTTTCAAGCTACTGGTAATAGAACGAAAGGGCAATGCTCTTTCGTTCTAACATTTTAATTTTTAATCAATGTGAAATTTTTGGTAAAACATTAACTGTACTTTATTTTTATGTAACATATTTGAAGAATATTCACTATAAAATATAAAAAAATATTGTAGACATTATAATTTCAAAGCGAATGGATTTGTCCAACATTCACTTTGAACAATTTTTTTACACATAAATCAATTCATTAAAAACAATTTCTTCGGCTTGTGCCTTAATAGAGTTCATTGTGCCTACCCAATAAAGCATATCTGTATTTTTCATATCTTCTGTTAAATTGCTTTTTTCTTTCAGTTGGTTAATTATCTGTTCTACTCTATTTCGAGCCGTTTCTTGTATTTCTTTTAAATGTGTATTTAATGTTCCGTCCATTAGCATTACAGTATAATCATCTTTTTTGTGTTCTTTCAAATAATTTAATCTCATTCTTCCATATTTATTCAAAGTGATTTTTTCTTGTTTAGGTATTACTAAGTTTGGTATATAATAGTCACCCTCTAAATGATATTCAATACCTGTTCTTTCATCAGTTTTTGTTTTTGGTAATTCATTTTTCATATCTAAATTTCCTCCTTTAAAATCTGGTATCATTATTTTTCTTTTTATTCTTGTTTTGCTTGTTTTCATCTGGTATAGTTACTCTTCTAGCAATATTATTGGCAATTTCATTATTGTTGTTGTCAAATATTCCGTTCTTATATAGGTCATCACTAACAATTTTATAATTATTATCCTTGTCATAGCAAATTCGTTTATGAAAATGGTTCATAATACTATACCAAAAGCCTTTAAATTTCTGTAATTCTTGTTTTAGTTTTTCCTTTTCAGTTTGTAACTTGCTAATAATCTTATCTTTAGTAGATAATTCATTTTTCAAACTACCGATTTCATTATCTTTTAGTTCTATTTCATATTTAAGTGAACGATTTTCTTTGTCTATTTCAAAAGCAGAATGTTCAAAATCTTTAATCGCCATATTTAAGTCATTTACACTTCTAACAGTTTTAGTAATGTCTTTTACATCTTCTGTATAATTTTTGATTTTCTGGACATCCTCGTTTGAAATAACCATATTATTTTTATTCATCAAAGTAGGCTTTAAATTATTTAATATTGTATTTATATCTTTGCTAGAATTATCAAGTTGTTTTGTTTGAGTATTAGCTTTTTCAAGTTCTTGTTCTTTTTTAGCTAGTTGTTTCTTGATTTCTCTATAATTACCCATTTCATTAACATTGATGTCTTGATTTCTACCTTTTTGTTTTTATTTTAGTCTAGTGTTAACTTCATAAAACTTGTTATATGACTTAATACAAGCATTTCTCATTTTATCTTGTATTTCAGTAAGTGTTGTTTTTGTAAACAATTTGCTTTTTCATTCCTCTAGTACAATTTAAGGCTACTGGATCAGTTGTTCCATATATTGTTCTAATTAGCTCTGTTTGATTATCATAATCTCTTAGGTTATGCTTATTAACATCTGATAAATCTTTTGCAGTTTGAATTGCATTATTAGCTAAAGAAGTAGTACTAGATACATTTTCTTTTGCAACTTTTTTTGCTAATTTACTTTTATTTTTATCACTGCCCAAGTGAAAAGAATATGCTAATTCTTGCTCCATAAAATCCTTCCTTTGAATTTTCTTCGTAGCATAGAACTTCGTCTTGACGTAAGTCCTAACCCCCTATATGTTATGACATACTATCATAACATGGGGGCTCTGCGAGGCAATAAATTTTATCTCACAGAGCTAAAATTTATCAAATTAACTCGATACAAAATTTATATTTTCTAATCGCAAATACAAATTTGTTCTCGTTAATTTGTTGTTGCAACATAGTAGATTATTTTTATATAGTTGCAACAATTATTCTGCTTTTTCTTCGCAGAATTTTACTAGCTTTACACCTACTGAAATAGTTATAGGCTCTTTCATATAAATTACACTATCGTTTGTTTCATCTGGTATATAATCAAATGCTGTATCTATTTCTTGCATTTGGAATTTATCTTTTTCATTGATGTAGAGTATTCCAAATCTATAAGTTTCCATTTTATTATCTGGATCTAATCTATAGTAATTTTCTAAAGGAAACACTCTAACAATAGCAGAGTTATCTTCAGCAAAATTGAAATAGAACATTTGCTTATCGACATAGTAGGTTGCCTCTGTATAATGAATATCATAATATTGCCTTAATCTCATAATGATTTCGCCAACTTCTTCCTCTGGCAAATAATTACTAAATCTAACACTACCAAGCACATTACCCAATATCATAGGTTTTGTAGTATCAATATAACCATTATCATATAATTCTTGACAAGGTTTGCAAATTGAGTCTCTAAAGTTAATTTGATTTACAACTACTTCGTTACCAACTAAATCAAGTTCTATATTATCAACATATTTCATTATAAGTTCTGCTTGCTCTTGTCTAGTGTAATCTTTCCAAGTTTTAGTTCTTGCTTTATATTCTTTTTCTAGCTTAACCTTGTTTATAAAATCAATATCTCTCTTTAGTAAAATGTCTTTTGGTGTAAATTTTAGTTCTTCAGTGCAATCAGTAGTTTCTAGTTTGGTTTGTAATTCACTTATAGCATTTTCAACAATTTTCTTTTCTTCGTTATATTCTTTTAGTTCAAATACTCCATTGATATATGCCTTTTTAATTCTTTCAAGTTTGTTATTTTGTTCTTTTATTTCTTTTTCTAGTTGTTCTTTAGGCTCATCAAATTTTTGCTTTATCATAGGCAAGAAGAATTGATTTACAA
>CAOKRC010000012.1 GCA_948471035.1 uncultured Clostridium sp. | reverse complement strand
GTATGGTGGTGTGAGAGGGAATAAATAAAATAATTATTTATTCTCTACTCGATTAACTTACAAAATTCGACAAACTTTGCGTTTTGTGAGTAGTATTATAAAAAAGGGGATATTTATGAAAAAGAATAAAGGGAAGTTATTATCAATTTTAATAATTCTACTATCTATAATTACAATTGGAATAAACACATATGCACATTCAGGAAGAACAGACTCAAGTGGTGGACATAAAGATAATAAAAATAAAAGTGGTTTAGGAAGTTATCATTATCATTGTGGAGGACATCCAGCACACTTACATAAAAATGGTGTATGTCCATATTCAACAAACAAAAGTAATACATCAAATTCATCGTCATCAAAGAAAAATAGCACATCAAGTTCATCGTCAAAGAAGAGTAACAATTCGAGTTCGTCATCCTCAAAGAAAACTACAACAACTAAAAAAACAACTACAATTGTAGCATCTGCTATAAAGATAAATGAGGAAATAGAGAATATGGAAATTGGTGAAAGCAAAATATTAACAGCTATAATAACACCTAATAATGTAACTGATAAAACAGTTAAGTGGAAGTCTAGTGATCAAAGTATTGTAACAATAAATGAAGCTGGTAAAATTATAGCAAAAAAAGGTGGAAGTGTAGATATAACAGCAACAACATCAAATGGGAAGACAAATACAATAAATATAAAAGTAAAAGAAAAACCAAAGGAAGAAATAATCCCAGTTGTAGCTACTACAACAAATAATGATATTAGCAAAAATACTACTCCTAATGCTGGTGTTGGAAAAAATAATGGGAATACCAACAATATAGAAAAAAGTAAAAGTAGTGAAAATGGTGAAGTTGGAACTGTAGTAGCATTGGGTGCTCTAGGTGCAGGTGGATACTGGGTATATAAGAAAAGTAAGAAAGAAAAATAAAAAGAAATTTGTATTAAGGGGGATAATATGGGAAATAATGAAAATAAAAATTCGAAAGGTAGTAATTTACTAATAACAGTTTCAGGTGCATTGTTATTGTTGGGGATAATAATATTAATTGTAGTATCTTTTATAAAATCGAAATATGCTTTTGAAATAACAGCTCCAATAATAATTTTGCTAACTTTCCTTTTGATTGTATTTTTAAGTAAATCTTTTGATGATTTTCAAATTGGAAAGATAATATCACTTAAAAGAAATGTTACAGAGTATAAGGAGAAGAATGAAAAATTAGAAAATGAGAAAAATGAACTAATAAAGCAAATTATTAATTTTAATGTACAATCTCAACATACAGCTAATGTAAATTATAATGGAATACCATTAGAGGTTTTACAAAAAAGTATATCAGTTCAACAAGCAGACGAAAAAGAAGTCCAAGAAGATAAGTCACAGGAAGATAGTGAAATTCCAAAAGAAACAAAAACTATAGATAGAAGAATAAGCAGGGTAAAACTTGAAAAATTTGTAATAAAAAAATATTTTGGAGAGATTAACTATGATTCTATACTTCAAGATGTAAAAGTTGATAATAAATTTGGAGATACAGACCCAATATCAAACAGAAATATTATTTTTGATGCTTACTATAATGATAATGAAAAAGAAAGATTTATTGAAGTAAAACATATTATTTCTATTATGGTTTTTGATAGAATCTATGTTATGTTAAATAAAATATATAACTATAACAATATAAAAAATGCTAAAGCTAGTCTTACATTAATAATTCCAAAACTTCCAGATGAAGAAGAAACAAGAAGAGCTTCATTTAATGATATAGATAGATTAAGAGATACTTTTTCTCCAGCAATTGCATCAGGTTTGCTTAATATAAAACAAATAGATATATCTAAAGAGGAAATTAAGGAATTATATATATAAGCAGTAATAAGTAGTGTATAAAAAAAGGTCATAAAATTTTTTTGGATTTTGTGACCTTTTTGTGTGGAGAATGACAAATAAAGATAAAAGAAAATGGTTATGTGACATAGTAGCATCTAACTATTACAAAAATATTACATTTTCTCGAAAAAGCTTGTATTATAAGATATGTTGTAATATAATAAAAAAAGCTTAGAATACTTGAAAAAATATAGTGCATTTTGTATAATAATATTTAGGGGATTTTTTAATGAACATAAGGAAAATACTATCTACAGTATTAGTAGTTTTATGGATGCTTACAATATTTTACTTTTCACATCAACAAGGAACAGGGTCGAGTAGTACAAGTAAAAAAGTGTCTATGGCAATAGTAAATATAATAGATATAAAGAATGAAATGCTAGAAGAACAAAAAGAAGAAATAGTAAGAATTATAGAGCCGATAATAAGAAAAGTAGCACATTATACTTTATATATGTTAGGTGGATTATTAATAATTAACAACATAAATGCATATATAAGTGAAGATAGAAGAATGGTAATATATAGTTCAGTTATTGGAGTAATATATGCTATAAGTGATGAATTGCATCAGCTATTAGTAAATGGACGAAGTGGAAAAGTTCAAGATGTAATAATAGATTCAATAGGAATATTTACAGGAATTGTAATATATTTACTTATAAAGAAGATAATAGAACGTATAGTAGATAGGAAGAAAATACAAGGGAAGTGAATAAATATGAGTAATTTAACTGCAATAGGAAATAATGTTACAACAATAGATAATGAGATGATTAAAAGTGAAATTAATATAAATAATAAATTAACAAAAATCAAAATAAGACACACCATTAGTGCAATTATTAAAAGAGGTATTGATTTAGTAGCAGGAATCGTAGGATGCCTACTACTTATTCCAATAACTCTTTTTGTTGTACTTAGCAATGCAATTTGTAAAGATAATGGGCCAATACTATTTACACAAAATAGAATAGGAAGAAATGGTAAGATATTTAAAATGTATAAGTTTAGAACAATGGTAGTTGGTGCTGAGGGAATATTACAAAAACATATAGATGAGCAAACAGAGATTGGTAAAGAATACATAGAACATAAAAAAATAAAGAATGATCCTAGAATTACAAAGATTGGAAAGTTTTTAAGAGCAACAAGTTTAGACGAGTTTCCACAATTTATAAATGTAATGAAAGGTCAAATGAGTTTAGTAGGTCCACGACCATATTTGCCAATGGAAAAAGAAGATATGGGTGAATATTATGGGTATATTGTGCAAATGAAACCAGGAGTAACAGGACCATGGCAAGTTGCAGGAAGAAATAATCTAGAATTTGAAGATAGATTAGAACTAGATAAGGAATACTGTGATAGACGAGGAAACAGAAGAGATATGAAGATATTAGTGAAAACAATTTTAAAAGTAGTAAGAAAAGAAGGGGCAATATAAAAGAATAGAGATTGTAGATTGTTGTATTACATGAATTTAACAATAATTTGTACGATACTATTTTTAAAAGAGGTTATTATGAAGAAAGAAAAAAAGAAAATATGTTTAATAAGTTCTTCAGGAGGACATTTTGAACAATTACTAATGTTAGAAAAGTTGAAAGAAAAGTATAATTGCTTTATTGTAACAGAAAGAACAAAATATAATGCAAATGATAAGAAAATAAACTATTATATTAAACAAGTTAACAGAAAAGAACCTTTATTTTTAATAAAAATAATTGATATATTTTTGAAAAGCCTAATAGTATTTTGGAAAGAAAAGCCAGATGTGGTTATTAGCACAGGTGTTCTTGCAACAATACCTATGTTATTTATTGCACATTTTTTTAAACGACAAGTTATCTATATAGAATCATTTGCAAAAATTAATAGTCCAACTGTTACAGGCAAATTGATTTACCAAAAAAAAATTGCAGATAGATTTTATGTACAATGGAAGCCTATGTTGAAATATTATCCAAATGCAATATATAAAGGAGGAATATACTAGTGATTTTTATAACAGTAGGTTCTCAAAAATTTCAATTTAATAGATTATTAAGAGAAATAGATAAACTTATTGATGAAAAAAAAATTACGGATGAGATAATTGCTCAGGTAGGTGTTAGTGACTATGTGCCTAGAAATTATGAACATTATGATTTTTTAACAAAAGAACAATTTAACAACTACATAACTAAGAGTGAATTAGTTATTACACATGCAGGAACTGGAGTGATTATTACAGCGCTGAAACAAAATAAAAAGGTTATAGCAATTCCAAGACTTACAAAATATGAGGAGCATGTTGATAATCACCAAATACAGTTAATTGATGAATTTAAAAGTCTTAATTTAATTGAACCAGTTTATCAAATAAAAGATTTAGAAAATGCAATTAAAAATGTTAATGAAAAGAAATATAATAAATATATCTCAAATACAGAAACAATATTAGATGATATTAAAAAATTTATAGGATAGGGAGTAGCCATATAATGGATACAATTAAGAAAAATATAATTTTATTTCCATTAAATATATTATTTAAGATTTCACCAGAAGTAGAATTAAAATTATTATTTAGAATAAAGCAAGGATATAAATTAAATCTAAAAAATCCTAAAACGTATAATGAAAAGTTACAGTGGATTAAAATATATGATAAAAATCCATTAATGGCTAAATGCGTTGACAAATATAAGGTTAGAGATTATGTGAAAGAAAAGGAATGTGCAGATATTTTAAATGAGTTAATATGGGAAGGTTTTAATCCAAAAGAGATACCTTTTGAAAAATTACCCAATAAGTTTGTAATTAAAGTAACGCATGGTTCTACATTTAATATTATATGTAAAGATAAAAACAAATTGAATATAGAACAAACAATAAAAAAATTAAATAAATGGTTAAAAGCAAAATTTATTCCATGCTATGGAGAATGGTTTTATGGAGTAGAAAAACCAAGGATAATTATAGAAAAATATATTGAAAGCGAAGATGATAATCAATTAAAAGATTATAAAGTATTTTGTTTTAACGGAAAGCCCCAATATATAAGAATAGATAGTGATAGATTTAGTAATTTAAAATCTGATTTATATGACGAAAAGTGGAATTACATTAAAGAAGAACATATGGGACATAAAGCAGCAGGTGATGTATTTAAAAAGCCAAAATGTTTACTAGAATTATTAAAATATGCGTCAAAGTTATCAAAACCTTTTATGCATGCTAGGGTAGATTTTTATATAGTTGAAGAAAAAATATATTTTGGAGAAATTACTTTTACTAATGGTGCTGGGTTTGATAAATTTACTTCAAATAGTTTTGACTTGAAAATGGGGAATTTATTAGATTTAGATGAAGTTAGGAGAAAGGATAGCCAATGAGACCAATAAACGTATTAATGATTGGACCTGCAAGAGATGTAAAAGGTGGAATGACATCAGTAATAGATAGTTATTATGATTGTGGATTAGATAAGAAAATAGATTTAAAATATATTGAAACAATAAATGATAAAAATATACTATGCAAAATTTGTAAAATGATAAAAGGGTATATTGAATTTAACAGATATATAAATAAATGCGATATATTACATATTCATATGGCTTCAAGATTAAGCTCATTTAGAAAGGGAATTTATGTACGAAAAGCAAAAAAATATAATAAAAAAGTAATTATCCATATTCATGGAGCAGAATATAAAGTGTTTTATGAAAAAGAATGCAATTGTCAAAAGAGAAAATACATAATAAAGACTTTAGATTTGGCAGATAAAATTATTGTTTTATCGGAAGAGTGGAAAGATTATTTTTCTAAATTAACAAACAAAAGTAAAATTGAGATTTTGTATAATGCAATTAAAATTCCAGATGATTTTAAAAAGAACTTAGAAACTCAAAAAGCTTTATTTTTGGGAAGGCTAGGAAAAAGAAAGGGAATATATGATTTGATAGAGGTTTCAAAAGACATAATTAAAAAATATCCTAAATTTCATTTATATATTGGTGGCGATGGTGAAGTTGAAACTGTAAAAACAATTATAACAAAACAAAAACTTAATAAGAATATACATTATATAGGTTGGATAAAAGATAAAGAAAAAGAAAGATATCTTAAGGAATGTTCAATTTATATATTACCATCTTATAATGAGGGAATGCCAATGTCACTAATAGAAGGAATGAGCTATAAAAATATTTCAATTTCAACAAAGGTTGGAGGAATTTATAAAGTTATAGAAAATGAAGAAAATGGGTTGCTTATTGAGCCAGGAAACAATGAGGAATTATATAATGCTATAGATAAAGTTTTATCAAATAGACAATTAAGAATAAAGTTATCTAAAAATGCAAGAAAAACCGTAGATGAAACATTTAATATAGAAAAAAATATAAAAAAATTATTGGATTTATATGTAGAATTATAGTATTTTAAGGAGAAAAATAAATGAAAGAAAATTTGTTCAAATATGATATATATAGATATACTAAAAAATATAAAGTAGATTTTAGATATTTGTATCAGCATCCTGAAGTTCATTATTTAAAAATATTTAGAAAAGTTCAATCAGGGGGAATACTTACACCATTTTACAAGTTTAAGATGCTTAGTATGAAGAAAAAATATCATATACAAATTCCAAAAGAAGTAAAAATTGATAAGGGATTTTATATAGGACATTGGGGGAGAATAATTATTAATCCACATTCTATTATTGGAAAGAATTGTAATATATGTACTGGAGTAACGATTGGATTAGAAGCAAGAGGAAAAAGAGAGGGAGCTCCAATAATAGGCGACGAAGTATATATTGGTACAAATGCTGTAATTGTTGGAAAGGTAAAGATAGGAAACAATGTACTAATTGCTCCAAATTGTTATATTAACTTTGATGTACCAAGCAATAGTATTGTAATAGGAAATCCTGGAAAAATAATTCATAATGATAATGCTACAAGTAAGTATATTGTAAATAAATGCTAGAATTTTTGATACAATAAAAATTTATTATTTATATAGAAAAACATCATTAATTTAAAACACAATAGAAATCTAATTTTAGAAAAAGAAAGGATTTAAAGGTTGAGATATGAATATTTTAATTTTAGGTGCAACAGGATTTATAGGAACTAATTTAACCATTCAATTAGCAAAAGATAAAAATAATAAAATTACTTTGGTGGATAGAAATAGATTGTATTTTAAAAATATTGAACATTTCAATTTTGAAAATGTAAAAATTGTTGAAGACAAATTTTCTGAAAATATGAATTTTGATGAAATACTTAAAAATCAAGAAATCGTTTATCATTTGGTTTCTACAGTAGTACCATCCACATCGAATCAACATATTAGCCAAGATATTCAATCTAATGTGTTATTTTCATCAAAACTTTTTGAAGCTTGTGTAAAAAATGATATAAAAAAAGTGATTTTTATATCTTCTGGTGGAACAGTATATGGAAAAGAAGCTAATTGTCCACTTTGTGAAGATACTCATACAAATCCAATTTCTTCATATGGATTGCAAAAAGTAATGATAGAGCAGTTACTATATTTATACAATTATATGTATGGGTTAGATTATAGAATCATTCGTTTAGCGAATCCATATGGACCATATCAAAGACCGAATGGGGTTCTTGGTGCTGTTACGACATTTATATATAAAGCACTTAAGGGTGAAGAAATTATAGTATATGGAGATGGCTCTATTGTAAGGGATTTTATATATATAGATGATGCTATAAAGGCAATTTTAACAATAGCAAATAATGATAATAAATATCGTATTTTTAATGTGGGCTCTGGTTGTGGGACAAGCATAAAACAATTAATTAAGGAAATAGAAAAAACTTTATCTTTGGAAATAAATGTAATATACAAAGAAGGCAGAGATGTAGATGTACCAATTAATTATTTAGATATTAGTAGATATGAAAAATATTATGGAAAATTAAATTTAGTTAATCTTCATAATGGAATATTGAAAACAGCAGATTTTATGACGAAATTTTATGAATTATAAAAATCAAAGAAGAAAAGGATGAACGTTAAAATGAATGTAGTTTATACATTTGATGATGGATACTCTATTATTACTGCAGTATCTTTATTATCATTATTAGAAAGCAATAAAAAAGTTTCTGAATTAAATGTATTTATTGTTGATTGTGGTATTAGTGACAACAATAAAAATAAGTTTATCATGCTAGCTAAAAAGTATAATAGAAAAATTATTTTTGTAGATGGCAAAAATATGGAAAGAAAAATTCCTATAAAACTTGATTTACTGTATTGGTCATTTGTGTGCTATGTAAGATTGTTTTTTTCAGAATTATTACCTCAATTAGATAGAGTTTTACATATTGATTGTGATACAATTATTAAAGATAATTTAGAAGATATATACAATATAGACTTGAAAGGAAATTTATGTGCAGCGTGCTATGATTGTCTTCCAACAGCTAAGTATGCTTTAGGAATGGAAAAACAATCGAAATATTATAGTAATGGATTAATATTATTTGATTTAAAATTAATGAGAGAAAATAATATTCAAGAAAAATTTGTAGAATATATTATGAAAAAAGAAGGAAAATTACCATATTTAGATCAAGATGTTTTAAATGTTGTATTGGAAAATAAAATTTATACACTTGCTCCGAGATATAATTTGATGACACAAAATGTTATATTTAAAGAGAAAAGTTGTGAGTTTTTTAATGATGATGAGCCATATTATTCTAAAACCGAATTGAAGAATGGACTAAATAATCCAGCTATGATTCATATTGTAGGGTTTAAATATCTAAGTAAACCATGGATGCAACCATGTTATCATCCTTATAATAAAGAGTGGCTTACCATATATAGAGAAACCAAATTTGATTCAAAAGAAGATTTGATAAAGTTTAAGAAAAAGAAATATGGAATAATAAGAGAAATAATCTGTTTTTTGTGGAATATAGGTTATAATGTGCCATTAATAAGAAATATAGAGCTTATTTTTGAAAAAAAGAATATTAAAAGAAAATGTGAGATTTATTTAAAAAATAATCAGAAAGGATAATAGCATGATATTTACAATAATTTCTATAGGGATTGCTTTATATGCACTTTTTAATTTTAAAAAAGCTATTATGATATTTACTATATATCAAATATTTTGGTATCCAACTCATCTTTTTGGAATATTTAATGTTAATTTTGGTGCCAATTTAATAATTCCATTTTGGTTTTTTGTTCTATATATGTGTAATAAGAAAAAATATAAAAAATGTAATGAAAAATTCCCATTAAAAATACCTTTCTTACTAATCTCTATTTCATATATTTGTTCGTGTTTTAATGCGACAACAGGCTTTGTAACTGAGTTTGGGAGAATAGTAGTGAGAATATTCAGTATATACATTTATATATGGATTTTATGGAAGACAATAGAAGATGAAGAAGATTTTAAATTTTTATTTAAGGGAATAACAATAACAATGTTTATTGCATGCATATATGGACTTATAGAATATTTTACCAAGAGTAACTTAATTTTAGATTATAAAGTTAATTTATCTAAAAATTCAATTTATGTATATAATATGGCAGGTTTAAGAGGATATAGATTAACCTCTCTTTTTGAGCACCCAATAGGAGCAGGAATGACATTTGGACTATATTCAATTTTTTATTTTTCGTTATGGATGAAAGAAAATCCAATAGTGTTAAAATCTAAAATTGGTCTTGTAACTGCGGTATTATGTCTTCCATGTGTTGTTTTAACAAAAATGAGAACTAGCATTCTTTATACTATTATTTTAGGAATTATATTATTGATAAATTTTAGAAAAATTAAAAGAAAAACACTTATTAGGATTCTTATATTAATGATTATTATGTTACCAATAATGTTTATAGTAATTAAATCAAATTCTACATTAATTACTAATTTGATAACAAGTGAAAAGTCAACAGAGATTGGTGGAAGTAGTTTTAGCATGAGATTCGAACAATTTGTAGCAATAAAAAATATAATTGCTACATCTCCTATGTTTGGGTTGGGTGAAACTTTTAGGGAAGGGATTGTTAGGACTGAATATACAGATGCAGCATTAGGATATGAAGGATTAATTTTTGAACAACTTTCAATGCATGGATATTTTGGAATATTTGTTAATATCATTTTTATGTGCTATACTCTAATAGTTGTTCCAAAAAAATATAAAACTAAAGAAGTGTTGTTCTTATCATTGGCATATTGGATAGCATATTTAGTTTCTTCTATTCCATCATTTAGGATATTATTGTTTTATTTAGCTAGTTTTTATTATATAAAAACATCATCTAAATATAAAGATATTAAATTACAGTATGAAAAGGAAAATGAAAATGAAAAAGATGTTGCTATTATGTCCTAAATTTATGAATTATGATGAAATTTTGTTAGATTATTTTAAAGATTTATATATGGTAAAATATATAGATACTGAAAAGTATTTAAAACCTACTAGAGATAAATATAAAAAAATTCCAATTTTATTTAGAGCTTTTTTGAAATATTTTACATTTATTAGAAACGTCATTAGAGAGCATTTATTATCATCATCAAATATTGAATTTTGGGAAGAAATTAAAGAAATTAAAAATTATGATATTGTTTTAGTTATAAATGGTGATGGAATATCAGATAGTACTTATAAAAAAATTATTTTAAACAATCCAAATGCTAAAAAATATCTGTATATTTGGGATGACCTTTATTTATTATTTAAAAAAAGTCATATTAAATATTTTGATAAAGTTTCATCTTATAATATTGATGATTGCAAAAAAATAAATGGTACATATCAACCTGTTTTTACAAAAGAAATTAATACAAATAATTGTAAAAAGAAGTATGATATTGCGATTATTGCAACTGCGACTAAAGAAAGAATTGAAATGGCAAAATCAATTTATGACAAATATAAGGACAAGTATAAAGTTTATATATATTTTTATGATAAAAATAAAAATTTTGAATTCTTTTGTTATGAACAACCATTACAATATAGCGAATATCAAAAAATATTAGCACAATCTATAGCTATTTTAGATTGTGGTAGATACAAACAAAAAGGACCAACTACTAGGTTTTTTGATGCACTTGCGACTAAAACTAAAATCATTACAACAAATAAAAATATTATTAGATATCCTATATTTGGACCAAACATTCTTATTATGGATAGTAATTATAATATTCCCAATAAATTTATTCAAAATGAGTACATAAACAATGAAACAGTAGATACTATAACTGTTGACATTTGGTTTAATAATATTATAAAATAGACTAAATTTGATATGATTTTGTTTTTTTGACATTATATAATTATTATAAGGAGAAATAATGAATAAGCTAAAAAGATACTTTAATTTATTTAAATTTAGAAAAAAATGGAAGAAATATAATAACCATAACTATACATATGCTGTTAACGAATTTAATATAGATAAAGTTTTGGTTGGAAAGTATACATATGGCCCAATTGAAGTATATAGTGATGATTTGTCTGTCGATTTGTCAATAGGTTCATTTTGCTCAATAGGAAAAGAAACGATTTTTCTTCTTGGAGAAGAACACCATACAGATATTATTTCTACATATCCTTTTCGTGTTAAAATGATTCATAAAAGTAAGTATGAAGCTTATTCTAAGGGAAATATTGTAGTTGGAGATGATGTATGGTTTGGACAAAAAGTTACAGTATTATCTGGTGTAAAAATTGGACAAGGGGCAGTTATAGCAACTGGAGCTGTTGTAACAAAAGATGTTCCACCATATGCAGTAGTAGCTGGAATACCTGCAAAAATAATAAAATATAGGTTTAGCAATGAAATAATTGAAAAGTTATTAAAAATAGATTTTAACAAAATAACTTATATGAATATTAATGAGATTGAAAATGAATTATACATGCCAATTAATGAGACAAATGTTGATGAAATTCTAAAGTCAATAAATAAAAAGATAGATTAATAGGAGATAGTATAAAATAAAATGGAAACTTTACTAAGTTTAGCAATACCAACTAATGGTATAGTAGAATGGGTAATGCCTGTATTAGATAGTATTTTTAAGCAAAATATAGATAAATCATTATATGAAGTTATTGTTACAGACAATGGAAATTGTAAAGAGTTTGAAAAAGCTATGAATGAATTATGCTTAATTCATAATAATTTAGTATACAACAAAACTAATTCCGTGTTATTTATGAATCAAATAGATGCTTTTAAACTTGCTAAAGGAAAGTTTATTAAATTTATTAATCATAGAACCAAATTAGATAACAAAGCATTACAGAATTTAATAGATTTTATAAAAATTAATCAACATAAAAAACCTATTACATTTTTTTTAAACTCCGCTTGTGAAATAGAGAAAAAACAAGAATTTTACAGTGAATTTGATTCTTATGTATATGAATTAAAAAATTATTCATCATGGTCTGGAGGAATATCATGTTGGAAAGAAGATCTAAATAATATTATAGATTCATTAGAAAATAAATGTACTTTATTTCCACATATGAATTTTTGCCTTTATTATTGTAAAGATAGAAAATATTTAATAAATAATGAAAAAATGTTTACTGAAATTAAGGATACAGATATAAAAAAGGGAACATATGATGTATTTTACGCTTTTGGAATAGAGTATGTAGAAATAATCAATAATTTATTCGAGAAAAAATTAATTGACAACATTACAAAACAAAAAGTAATTAGAGAAAATGAGTTGTTCATTGCTAATCTTTACTTATTATATGTTATTTTAAGAAAAAAATGTTCATATGACATTTCTAGCTATAAAATATCGCTTTCCAAATATTATGATTATAGAGAAATAAAAAAACAAGCATTTTTGATACTTGTTAGTAAAATAAAAGCAAAACTAAGAATAGGTGATAAAGTATAAAAATGAATAAAGATAAAATAAAGAAAAATACAATATATAGTATAATAAAATCATGTTCTTCAATAGTATTTCCGCTAATTACATTTCCATATATTTCAAGGGTGCTATTAACTGAAAACATAGGAAAAATAAACTTTAGTGCATCAGTTGTAAGCTATTTCTCATTGATAGCATCATTAGGTATATCTACATATGCAATTAGAGAGTGTTCACGTGTAAAAAATGATAAAAATAAATTGGAACGAACTGCAGGGGAAATTTTATCTATTAATGTATGTACAATGTTGGTATCTTATGCTATATTATTTGTAATTTTATTATTTTTAACAAAATTACAAAATTACAGAATATTAATTATTATTCAAAGTTCAGCAATTTTATTTACTACTTTTGGAGCAGATTGGATAAATATATCAATGGAAGATTTTAAATATATAACATTAAGAAATGTTTCGTTTCAGATTTTGTCTTTAATGTTAATGTTTATATTTGTTAAAAATCCAAATGATTATATAAAATATGTTATTATAACGATTATTTCTTCAAGTGGTGGAAATATTGTGAATATTATATATCGACAAAAATACTGTAAAACAAAATTATATTTTAAAATGAATTTTAAAAAACATTTTCCTCCTATTTTTACACTATTTGCCATGATTTTGGCTCAACAAATATTTGTAAATTCAGATACTACTATTTTAGGACTAATAAAGGGAGATTATGAAGTTGGATTATATAGTACATCTGTAAAAATTTACAATGTTGCCAGTACATTGATGTCATCTATTAGTTTGGTTGTTATACCAAAATTATCATCTGCTTTTGTAGAGAAAAAATATGATGAGGTAAGTAATATATTAAAATATGCTATAGGTTTCACAGCAACAATTGGTATACCTATTGTTATAGGAATTTTTATTTTATCGCGAAATATTATTGAACTTATTGCAGGTAGTGAATATATTGGGGCGACAATTTCTTTACAAATTCTTTCTATAGCACTACTATTTTCATTAGTTTGGGGAGTTGTAATGAATATGATTTTACTTCCAAATGGAAAAGATAAAGAATGTTTAAAAGCTTGTTCAATAAGTGCTTTGGCAAATTTATTATTAAATATTATTTTTATTCATATATATGGACTAAATGCAGCAGCAACAACAACAGCATTATCACAATTAATTGGATTACTAATATGTTGTAAATATATTAACAATGATATTTTTTCTATTAGTATTCCAAAAAAATTTTGGGCAAGTATTATACTAGGAGGTATTTTAATAGCAATATTTATTGTAAGTTGTAGACTATTTATAATAAACAATTTGCTAGTTTTAGTTGTTAGTGTTATAGGCAGTATACTGATATATGGTATTTTACAAATAATTTTTAATAATTATTGGATAAGAGATATTATTTCTGAAATAAAAAAGACATGATGATAAAATTAAATAGAAAAGAAAGTATTGACAAATAATCTTAAGATATTAAGATTGGGATAAATAGTAAATGAAACTAATTCTAAAAGAAATACTTAATTAAGTATCGGTGTGTTTGACAAGACTACAATTCATTTGTATAATATGAATGAAAATAATTGATTATTGAAAAGAATGATATATTCAGTTATATAATAATGCATATATATTGATAATATTTTAAAGTTTTGTCTTTAGATATATGCAAGATATTTTTATAGAGAGAAAACTAGAAGAAAAATAAAGGAGAAAAGTTATTATGAAAATAGCAGTAGCAGGAACAGGATATGTAGGTTTAAGTATGGCTGTATTACTAAGTAAAAAAAATGAAGTAGTTGCGTTAGATGTAATACCAGAAAAAGTTGAAATGATAAATAATAAAATGTCACCAATTAGAGATGAATATATAGAAGACTATTTAAAAAACAAAAGACTAAATTTAAAAGCAACATTAGATTATAAAGAAGCTTTTAATGATGCAGATTTTGTTATAATTAGCACACCAACAAATTACGATGAAGTAACTAATTATTTTGATACATCTTTAGTTGAAGATATAATTAAAAAAGTAAAAGAAATAAATAATCCTAAAACTACAATGGTAATTAAATCAACTATACCAGTAGGATTTGTAGAAAGTATGAAAAAAAAATATAATATAGATAATATATTTTTTTCGCCAGAGTTTTTAAGAGAAGGTAAGGCTTTATATGATAATCTATATCCTTCAAGAATAATAGTTGGTGAAAAAAGTGCAAGAGCAAAAAAATTTGCAGACTTATTAAGAGAAGGAGCGTTAAAAGAGGAGGTTGTAGTTAAATTTACAGATTCTACAGAAGCAGAAGCAATAAAACTATTTTCCAATACCTTTTTGGCACTTCGTATTGCCTATTTCAATGAACTAGATACATATGCAGAATTAAAGAGATTAAACACTAAAGACATTATAGATGGAGTATGCTTAGATCCAAGAATAGGAAACTATTATAATAATCCTTCATTTGGATATGGAGGATATTGCTTACCAAAGGATACGAAGCAACTACTTGCAAATTATAAAGATATACCTCAAAATTTAATAGAAGCTATAGTAAAATCAAATAAGACTAGGAAAGATTTTATTACAGATGATATTTTAATAAATAATCCTAAAATAGTAGGCATATATAGATTAACGATGAAAACTGGATCTGATAATTTTAGGTCAAGTGCAATTCAAGATATTATAAATAATTTGAAGCAAAAAGGAAAAAATGTTATAATTTATGAACCGACATTAAAAAAAGAAGAATTCAACGGTTGTGAGATAATAAATGATTTAGAAAAATTCAAATTTGAAAGTTCAATTATAATGGCTAATAGATTAGAAAAAGAAATAGAAGATGTAAAAGAAAAAGTATACACTAGAGATTTATTTAGTACAGATTAAACAGGGGGATTTTATGAAGAAAGTAATTAAAATAATTTTCTTACTTACATTAGCAATTGGTTGGATGATTTGTATATATAAACTATCTGGGATGAATTCAAAAAATTCTAATGGCAAAAGTACAGATATTATAGCGTTATTTATAGAAGATACTTTAGATATAACAAATGAATATGGAATTACAAATTCTAATCCAAATGCAGAAAAATTAGCACGAACATCTCAATTAATTAATGCACCAATGAGAAAAGTAATACATGCTTTTGTATATTATGTATTAGCCTTTTTTGCAATGATATTATTTGATGTTCTATTAGAACACAAAAAATATTGGATAACACTATTAATTACTTTTATTCTTTGTGTTTGTTTCGCTATGGGTGATGAATATCATCAAACATTTGTGGCAGGAAGAACTGGACAAATGTTTGATGTAGTAATAGATTCAATAGGAGCAATGGTAGGAATATTGTTTTATTCAACATATCACATTATTTATAAAAACGGATATAGAGAGGGATTAAGAGATAAAGAAAAAGAAGGAGATAATAACGTATGAAAATTTTAATTACAGGTGCAAATGGAATGCTTGCGAGGGCAGTTTGTAATGAACTAAAAGAAGAGGAATTAATTCTAACAGATGTTGCAGATTTAGATATTACCAATATAGAAGCAGTAAGAAAATTTGTAAATGAGGTAAAACCAGAGTACATTATTAATTGTGCTGCATATACAGCAGTAGATAAAGCGGAAGAAGAAATAGAAATAGCAAGAAAAGTAAATGCATTAGGACCAAAGAACTTAGCAATTATTGCAAATGAAGAGGATATTACTCTAATTCACATAAGCACAGATTATGTGTTTGGTGGAGACAAAGATGTAAAAGAAACATATAAAGAAGAGGAAGAAAAAAGTCCAGTTACTGCATATGGAATTACAAAATTAGAAGGAGAGCAAGCAATAACTAAAAGTTGTTTTAGATACTATATTTTTAGAACCGCATGGTTATATGGTGATGGAAATAATTTTGTAAGAACAATGTTAGCATTAGGGAAAGAAAAAAAAGAATTAAATGTAGTAGTAGATCAACATGGAAGTCCAACATATGCAGTTGATTTGGCAAGCATTATACATCAAGCAATCGAAAAAGGCATACCATATGGAATTTATCATGCAACAAATTTAGGTTATACTACTTGGTATGAATTTACAAAGCAAATATTTGAAAAAGCAAATATAGATTGTAAAGTAAATCCTGTAACAAGTGAAGCGTTTCCAAGACCAGCTAAGAGACCTAAGAATTCACAACTTTCAAAAGAAAAAATACTAAAAGAAGAAATAAAGATACCAAATTATGAAGAGGCTTTAGAAAGATATTTAAAGTTAGAAATAAAATAATTGTTATATAGTATGAGAGGTATATTATGGAAGGAAAAGAGCTTACTAAAAATCATAGTAAAATACTATATGGAATTGCAATATTAATGATGCTATATCATCACTTGTTTGCTTATCCAGAGCGCATTGGTGGAAATTACGTTGATGTTACAAAATTATTATTTAGCAATTTAGATATAGAATTAAAATTAGCATGGTTTAGTAAGATGTGTGTTGGTATATATGCATTTATAAGTGGATATGGTTTATATAATTCTACAAAGAAATGTAAAGATGCAAGTAATAGTATGTGGAGAAACTTATATGAGGATTACAAAAATATTATAAAGCATTTAATTAGTTTTTATAAAAAATATTGGCTAGTATTTATAATTTTTGTACCAATTGGTTTTGTGTTTTTTGATAGAACTTTTTCATTAAAAGAATTTTTAATGAACTTTATAGGTAAAAAAGATTCATATAATGCAGAATGGTGGTATGTATTTCAATATATAAAAATGTTGATTGTATTCCCAATTATTGATGTTTACTTTTTTACTTTTATTAACATTAGTTATTGCAATGTTATTGGAGTATATATATAAATTTATAGAGATGATAGTTAATAAAATTAAAGAATGTGTAATAAGTTATTGCTATAAAAGTAAATGTTATAATATTATAAGTGAAAGGAAGTATACTAACAATGAAAAATCGTAAAGGAATTATTTTAGCAGGAGGTAGTGCTACAAGGTTATACCCATTAACTCTTGCAATATCAAAACAAATTATGCCAGTATATGATAAACCAATGATATATTATCCATTATCTGTTTTAATGGAGGCAGATATAAGAGAAATATTAATAATTTCTACGCCAAGAGATATAGTTGTATTTAAAGAACTTCTAGGAGACGGTTCAAAATGGGGAATGCATTTTGAATATAAAGTACAAGAAAAACCAGCAGGACTTGCAGAAGCATTTATTTTAGGAGCTGAATTTATTGGTGAAGATAATGTTGCTATGATTTTAGGTGACAATATGTTCTATGGAAATAATCTATGTAAAATCTTAAAACATGCAAATGAAAGAGAAGATGAAGCAACTGTTTTTGGATATTATGTAAAAGATCCTAAGGCATATGGTGTTGTTGAAATAGATAAAGAAGGAAATGCAGTTTCAATTGAGGAAAAACCAGAAAAACCAAAATCACATTATGCAGTTCCAGGTTTATATTTTTATACAAATGAAGTAGTAGAAATTGCAAAAAATGTAAAGCCATCAGCAAGAGGAGAATTAGAAATAACTTCTATAAATGAAGAATACATGAAACGTGGAAAACTAAAAGTAGAGAAACTAGGACGAGCTATGACTTGGTTTGATACAGGTACACATGATTCTTTATTAGAAACAGCAAGCTTTGTACAAACAATTGAAAAAAGACAAGGTATGCAAATATGTTGCCCAGATGAAATAGCACTCGAGAAAGGTTGGATTACGGCAGAAGAATTATCTAAAATTGCTGATAAATTCATGAAAACTGAATATGGAAAATTCTTAAAAGAATTAGCAGAAGATAAAATAGGAGATGAATAATAAAATGGGAAAGTTTAAAAAAATAGAAACTTCTATTGAAGGGTTATATATAATTGAACCAACTGTATTTGGAGACTCAAGAGGATATTTCATGGAAACATATTCAAAACCAGATTTTGCTGAAATTGGATTAAATTATGATTTTGTACAAGATAATCAATCTAAATCTAAAAAAGGTGTGTTAAGAGGGTTACATTTTCAAAAAGAGAATACTCAGGCTAAACTTGTAAGAGTGCTAAATGGAGAAGTGTTTGATGTAGTAGTAGACTTAAGACCAGGAAGTAGCACATATGGAAAATGGGAAGGTGTAATACTTTCAGATGAAAATAAAAAAATGTTCATGATTCCAAGAGGATTTGCACATGGATTCTTAGTATTATCTAATGAAGCAGAATTTACATATAAATGTGATGATATATACAATCATGAAGCAGAAGGTGGTCTTATGTGGAATGACCCAGATATAGCAATTGATTGGCCTTTAGGAGATATGAAAGAGGAAGATTTGCTAACATCTGAAAAAGATGCAAAATGGCCATCCCTAAAAGAACTAAAACAAACAGATTTGTTTATGGATTTATAAAAATACTATAATTGTACAAGAAAACAGTAGGGGCAGGTCCTGTGTCTGCCCTGAAATATAAAACTGTGTATATTAGGGCGAACACAGGGCTCGCCCCTACATTTATATAAAATAACATTTTAGGAGGAAAATTAATATGGGTAAAAATATTTTAGTAACAGGTGCGGCAGGATTTATTGGAGCAAACTTTGCAGAATTTTTTGTAAATAAACATCCAGAATATAATGTAATAGTTTTAGATAAACTTACATATGCTGGTAACATGGATAATCTAAAGAAAATAATGGACAAGATAACTTTTGTACAAGGTGATATTTGCGATTATCAGTTTGTAAAAGAGCTATTTGAGAAATATAGTATAGATGGAGTAATTCATTTTGCAGCAGAATCACATGTAGATAATAGTATTAAAAATCCATTTATATTTACTGAGACTAATGTAATAGGAACACATACACTATTAGAAGTAGCAAAACAAGTTTGGGGAGAAGGAAGTTCTAATAAATTTGTACATATTTCAACAGATGAAGTATATGGAACATTAGGAGAAGAGGGATATTTTACTGAAGATACACCAATAAATCCAAACAGTCCATATTCAGCATCAAAAGCAAGTTCGGATTTAATTGCAAGAGCGTATTTTGAAACATTTAAAATGAATGTAACAATTACAAATTGTTCAAATAATTATGGACCATATCAGCATAATGAAAAATTAATTCCACATATGATTAAACTTGCAATGAATAATGAAAAATTACCTGTATATGGTAATGGAAAAAACATTCGAGACTGGTTATATGTAGAAGACCATTGTGAAGCAATAGATTTAGTATTCCATAATGGAAGAGCAGGTGAAAGATATAATATTGGTGGTCATAATGAAAAAAGAAATATAGAAATTGTAAAATTAATACTAAAACACTTGAATAAATCTGAAGATATGATACAATTTGTAGAAGATAGAAAAGGGCATGATTATCGTTATGCAATAGACCCTACAAAAATAAAAAATGAACTAGGTTGGGAGCCAAAAACAAAATTTGAAGATGGAATTATTAAAACAATAGACTGGTATTTAGCAAATCCAGATTGGTTAAAATAGAAGATTTAAAACTACTAATGAAAAAGTTATACTTAATGTATAAATAATAAAATAAAAGGAGTTTTTTAGATGAATAATGAGCAAGAATTAGATATAAGATTAATTATAAAAACAATTATAAAAAAGAAAACTATATTACTATATATAATGATAGCAAGTTTAGTTTTGGGAGCAATATATACATTTATTATAAATAGACCAAAGTACCAATCTAGTGCTAAAATATTAATAGATAAAAATGCAGCATCTATTGCAGAATATGTAAATAGTAATGATATTATTACAGAAGTTGCGAGAGGATTAAATGTTTCAAATGGACGTATTCAAGAAGCAATTACAGTAAGTTTTGATGCTAAAACAATGATTATAGTAGTAACTGCATCTTCTACAAATAATCAAGAAGCATATGATATTGTAATGAAATATAATGAAGTATTGAAAAGCAAACTAGAAACTACATATGGGGTAAAAGCATATACCACAATTGAACAAGCTCAAGTTTCAAATAGTGCATATAATGTAACATATATGAAAGATTTATTAATGTTTTTAGTAGGCGGGGTAGTTGTATGTGGTGTATATAGTATATATTTAGTAATGTTTTCAGGTGATAGCATATATTCTGCCATTGAAAACAGTAAAACTACTTTTTTAGGTAAAATAGATAAAGAACAAAAAGAGAAATCTAAAGTAAAATCTTATATATCTAAAAATGAAAAAACAGTAGCTCAAGTAAAAAGAATAATGACTAACATAGAATTAAATAAGAGATTAACAAGACCAAAATCTATATTAGTTACAGGAACAAATTATGGAGTAGGAAGTACATATTTAGTATCTAATTTAGCTATAAGATATGCTAAAACAGGAAAAAAAGTTTTAATAATAGATTCTAATTTTGAAAAAGGAGTATTAAATAAGATATTTAATATAAAAACTGAAAAAGGATTAACGGATTTAGTTGCTTCTAAACAAATTGATATGGAAAGTATGTCAAAAGTAATAAAACAATCTCCAATAAGTAATATATATGTGTTACCATCAGGAGAAGAAGCTATAGATGAAGAACTTTTAATTTCAGAAAAAATAAATGAAATTATGAAAATAGTAACAAATCAATTTAATGTTATAATAATAGATGGAGAACCAATATTAAAACAAATTACCTCATATGGATGGGCAAGTTCTGTTAATGCTACAGTAATTGTTGCTGAGTATTCAAAAACAAGAATAGAAGATATAGTAAAAGCAAAACGTGTAATAGCAGACGTAAACGGTAAAGTTTCAGGTGTTGTTGTAAATAAAGCTGAATAATGGGGAGTTACATATGGATGAAGAAAAGGTTGTAAAAAAAGGTAAAAAATCTAAAAAGAAAATGAATAAATGGCTAAAAGTAGTATTAATACTGCTTTTAGTTATTGTTTTATCTATCGTTATTTTTGCAAGCATATTTATTGGCAATAAATTAGGAAAAATTAATTTTAAACATTTAGATGAAGCAAACTTAGGAATAAATGCAGATTTATATAGTGAGATAGTAGGGCTTACTAAAAAGGAATATGACCAAGTAATTAATATTGTTTTATTAGGTTCAGATTCTAAAGATATGGATAATACATATAGTGGTAGTAGTGATGCTATTATGATTATATCTGTTAATCCAAAATATAAATCTATCAAACTAATAAGTATACCACGTGATACAGCAGCATATATTGATGGAGAAAAAAATAGATATAAAATTAATGCAGCATTTGCAAGAGGAAGAGAGCAATTAGCAATAAAAACTATTAATGAAACATTTAATTTGAATTTAAAAGAATATGTAACTATAAATATTTCTTCTATGTATGATATTATAAATGAATTAGGCGGAGTAGAAGTTAATATAACAAAAGATGAAATGAGATGGATAAATGAATATGTAGATATGTTTTATAAATTTTCTGGTAAACCTACTAAAAAAATAACAAGCTATGGCAAAGTAACTTTAACAGGAGAACAAGCAGCAGCACATGTAAAAGAAAGAATGGCAGGGTCTGCAAGTGCAACTGAGAGCCATGGAGATTATGGAAGAACTGTAAGACAAAGAGAAGTATTTATTTCTATGCTAAATAAAATAGCAAGTAAAGATATGGGAGAAATATCTAGAATAATAGACCTAATATTATCACAAGTTACAACAAATATAGATGTAGCAAAATATACTACAATGCTTCCAGAATTTTTGTCTAATAAAGATGAATACTTAAACAATATAACATCGGTAATGTTACCATCATTAGATTACAGTAAAGAAATATATGAAAATGGGGCATATTTATATGTAACAGATGCTACTAAAGCAAAAAAGGATTTTATCAAATATATGTACGAAATGTAAATTAAGAAAGCAAACTATTAATTTGAATTTTATGATTTTTCTATTAGAAAAAATATAAATTATATAGATAAGCTAAAATGTAATGTTTTAGCTTATTTTTGAATTATAAAGCTTTTTCTTCTAAGATTTCAATATGTAAATCATGTGTATTTAATTTTGAATTAATTTTATCTACTGTTTTTTGTAAATTATCAAACTTTTCCATAGAAATAGAAGCATATTCTAATCCTATTTGTGCTTTAGTTCCAAGCTCTGTTTCCATTCTAGTAACAGTATTGCCTAATGAAGCTAATTCTTCTTTTATTTCCTTAAAATATTTATCATGAGAATTTAAATGTGCATCAATTGAAGCAAATTTTCCATCAATCGAGTCGAATTTTCCATCAATTGAGTCGAATTTTGCATCAATCGAGTCGAATTTTCTATCAATTGAGTCAAATTTTCTATCAAAAGATTCGAATTTTATATCAATAGAATCAAATTTTTTATCGACTAAATTAAATCTTTCATCAATATTGATTTTCATTTCGTTAATAGCATCTAAAATCATTTTTGTGTTTTTATCTTCCATAAAGATCTTTCCTCCTTTCCATAGTTTGCCTACTTAATTAATAAATAGTATAACATCGATTTAATAGAATTTCAATGTAAATTAATAAAATGTTTTCGACAAAATTCGAGCAAAAAATATACTAAAAATTTACCTATAAATCTATTGCAAATAAAGTATATTATATATATAATAATATCAATAAAAATTGTTTATGATATAGTAATATAAATTAAAAAACGCTATATTATAAATTAATATATTAAAATGAAAGGTAAAAGTATGAGATGTATATTATTAAATAAAAATAAAGAGTTTGCTTTAATTGAATATAGTACAGAACAAAATATAATATCAAACTTGTATGAGATATTTAATATTGAATATGCACCATTATCTATACAAAATGCAAATAAAGATAAATCGAAAAGTTTATTAAAAGAATTAAACAATTGGTTAAAAAGTAGAGGAATTCCATCATGGAGAAAAGATATAGAACATTTACTTGAAAAATTACAGGTTTCATCTCCAGAAGAACTTATAAATAAAGCATTTGCACTATCTCTTTCAGATCAATATTGGATGAAAGAAGAAAACGATAAAATTACTTGGGAAGATATAAATTTCTTTACACATGATTTTCAATATAAGGCATATTTGAATGCGTCATTTAGTTCAAGCTATAATAGTGAAGAACAAATAGACTTACATTCTCCTAATAACACAACAGATGGAATGATTCAAAAGGCATGGGCAATTGAAGATGGAAAAAGAGTATTAGTAAAAGGTTCATATGAGCATAGTAGGCAAGAACCAATTAACGAATGGTTAGGAAGTAATATTTGTAAGAGACTAGGATTTGAACATTGTGATTATAAAATAGATGTTATAGACAATAAAATAGTTTCTAAATGCGAAAATTTTGTTAAAGAAGATGAAGAAATAATTACAGCAAATGATGTATTTGAAACAAAGAGAAAAAATAACAATACAAGCGATATGGAACATTATATAAAAATATTAAAGAAACATGGAATAAAGGATGCAAGAAAAAGCGTAGAAAATATGTTTATTCTAGATTTTTTAATAATGAATTATGATAGGCATATGAAAAACTATGGAATAATTAGAAATGTAGATACTTTAAAGTGGGTTAAAACTACACCTATTTTTGATAATGGGCAAGCTATGCAATGCGATAAAATTCTTGATGATATGAATTTTGAAGATGGAAAAGGTAAGTTTTTCAAAAATACTGATAAAAAATTCTCTACTTATTTTCAAAATTTTAAAACTTTAAAAGATATAGACATAACAAAATTAGAAGGATTGACTGAAGAATATAAAGAGACATTATATAAATATCAAAAATATACTGAAATATCTAACGAAAGAATAGATAAACTTGTTAATGGCTTAAATAGAAGAATGGAATATTTAAGTAAATATATTAGTAAATAGGAAACTTAGGAGAAAAAGTATGGAAGAAATTGATTTAAAAGAATTATTTGATATGTTTTGGAGTAGAAAAATTATAATTTTTCTAATTATCTTAATATTTATAGGAATTGGAACTGTATATACAAAATTTATGATTAAACCAGACTATAAATCAGTAGCTACTTTGGTATTAACAAAAAAATCAGCAGATGATAAAACTATTACACAAACAGAACTTACATTAAACCAAAAGTTAGTAGCAACTTATACACAATTAGTAAGAAGTGATGTTGTACTAACTAAAGTTATAGAAAATTTGAATTCACAAATTGATTTAAATACATTAAGAAATAGTGTTTCAGTTAATATGGTAACAAGTACTCAGTTTATAGAAATATCTGTTACAAATGAAAATCCAGAAACTGCACAAATGCTAGCTAAAGAAATAAGTAATGTGTTTATAGATAAGGTAAAAGAAATATATAATATGGATAATATAAGCATATTTGATGAACCTAAAAGTAATACTAAACCATATAATATAAATTATCTTAAAAATATATCAATGTGTGCTATTATTGGGTGTGTAGTGGCTATAGCATATGTGTTTTTTATGTCAATGTTAGATACTTCAATAAAATCACAAGAAGAGGCAGAAAGGCGTTTAGAGCTTAATGTGCTTGCACAAATACCAAATTACAATTTTGAAAATAAAAATATAGTAACAGAAAAAGAAGAATTAATAACATATAATGATCCTAAATCACCAATAGCTGAAATATTTAGAACATTAAGAACGAATATTCAATTTATGGCATCAAATAAAGCGCTAAAAACTTTACTTATAACAAGTAGTATGCCAGGAGAAGGAAAAAGCTGGGTTAGTGCAAACTTAATATTAGCATTTGCTAAAGAAGGTAAAAAAGTAGTAATAGTTGATGCAGATATGCGAAAAGGAAGAATGCATAAGATATTCAATATAGATAAAAAGCCAGGACTTTCTAACTATTTATCTGGAATTATTGATAAAGAAGATAAAGATAATATATTCAATTATATAAAACGTACTAATATAGAAAATTTATATATTATGCCAACAGGAGATGTTCCACCAAACCCTTCAGAATTATTAGTTGCTGAAAGAACAACTAAATTAGTAGAAACTTTAAAAGGAGTATTTGATGTGGTTATATTTGATGGTACGCCATCATTAATTGTTACAGATGCAATAATACTTTCAAGACAAGTAGATGCTACATTAATAGTAACAGCATATAAAACTACTAAAATGGGTGATATTGAAAAGATAAAAAAATCTATTGAAAATGTAAGTGGAAAAATAGCAGGTATAGTAATAAACAAAATACCAGTATCTGCTAAAAAATATGAAAATTCATATTATTATGGACATAAAGAAACAAAGTATGGTTATAAGGAAACAAATATAGAAGATGGAAATATAAAAATATATGAGATTGCTAATGATAAAGGTAAACAACAACTAGAACAAGACAATGCTAAAAATATAGAAATAGAATATCTTGATAATGAAGAAATTGAGGATAGAGTTGAAGAATTGGATAAACTAGCAAAACAATTAGATAAAGAGCTTAAAGAACAAATTAGTCAAACTAAAAGTATTGAAGAAAATAATGAATTAAAAGGTGAATAAAGATGATAGATGTACACTCACATATTATACCAAAAATTGATGATGGTTCAACTTGTTTTGAAGAATCGTATTCAATGTTTCTTGAAGCAGTAAAAGCAGGCTTTACAGATATTATTTCTACTTCACATTATATTGAAGATTATTATGAAACAGATTCTATAAAAAGAAATGCATGGATTGAAGCAATGAATAAAGTCTTAAAAGAAAACAAAATTAATTTAAACTTATATTGTGGAAATGAAATATATATAACACAAAATTTGATAAAATTAATAAAAGAAAAGAAAGCATCAACTCTTGCAAATAGTAAATATGTATTATTTGAACTACCAATGAATAATAATGTAATGTATCTAAATGAAATTGTATTTGAAATAAAATCATTAGGAATGATACCAGTTATTGCACATCCAGAAAGATATGCTTTTGTTCAAGCAAATCCAAACATATTACTAAAACTAATAAAACAAGGAGTTTTATTCCAAGGAAACTTCGCAAGTATAATTGGTAAATATGGAAATAATGCAAAAAATACCATAAAGAAATTATTAAAAGCAAATATGATACATTTTTTGGGAACAGATAGCCACAAAAAGAATGATATATATGCTAATATGGATAATATTATAAAGGAATTAGAAAAGGTTTTAGGAGAAGCAAAGTTAAAAGAATTGACAACAATAAATCCAGGTTATATAATTAAGAATGAAGAATTTGAAATACAAGACCCCCTAGAGATAAAGATGGTTTTTTTCGATAAAATTCTAGAAAGGAAAGATAGCTAAATGAGAAAATATTTTGGAACAGATGGAATTAGAAGAATTGCAAATACAGAGCTTACACCAGAGCTTGTATATAAAGTAGCAAAAGCAGGAGCATATGTATTATCAAAACATACAAATCATACACCTACTATACTAATAGGGAGAGATACACGTATATCAGGAACATTAATAGAAAGTGCAATGACAGCGGGATTTTTAAGTTATGGTGCTAATGTAAAATTATTAGGAGTAATACCAACACCAGCAGTAGCATATTTAACAAGAAAATTAAATGCAGATGCAAGTGTTGTAATTTCAGCATCTCATAATACATTTGAATTTAATGGAGTTAAATACTTTAGCAACAAAGGAACAAAGATTGATGATTCATTAGAGGAAGAAATAGAAGAGATTATGGATTCTGGAAAAATTGCAGAATTAAATGCACCACATGAAAAAATAGGTGTGTCTACGGTAAGAGAAGATTTAATTTCTGAATATGCTAATTTTTTTATAGATACATTTAAAAAAGATATAGAAAAAAATATAAATCCAAACTTTAAAGTGGCAATAGATACAGCAAATGGAGCAACATACAAAATTGCAGAAGAAGTATTTAAAAAATTAGGAATAAACTATAGCATAATTAATAATACTCCTGATGGAATAAATATAAATGCAAATTGTGGTTCTACTCATTTAGAAGGATTAAAAAAATATGTAGTAGAAAACAAAATAGATTTAGGAATAGCATATGATGGAGATGGAGATAGATGCCTTCTTATAGATGAAAAAGGAAATGAAATAGATGGAGATATGACATTAGCAGTAGTATCAAAATATATGAAAGAAAAAAACACATTAAAAAATGATACTGTTGTTGCAACAGTTATGAGTAATTTAGGTTTAAATAAATATTGTGAAACAAATGAACTATCTTTAAAACAAACAAAAGTGGGAGACAGATATGTTTTAGAGGAAATGCTGAAAAATGGATATAATTTAGGTGGAGAACAGTCGGGACATGTAATTTTCTTAGATTATAATCCAACAGGTGATGGAATTTTAACTTCATTAATTATGATAAAAATATTATTAGAAAAAAGAGATTCAGCTTCTAAAGTTTGTAGCATAATAAATATATATCCACAAGTACTTATAAATGCAAAAGTATCAACTGATAAAAAATATGATTATGAAAAAGATGAAGAAATAAAAGCAAAAATAGCAGAACTAGAAAGCGAATTTTCAGGAAATGGAAGAGTACTAATAAGACCTTCTGGAACAGAACCATTAGTAAGGGTTATGATAGAAGGAGAAGATAAAGACTATATAACAAAAAAAGCAAAAGAATTAGCTACATTAATTGAAAAGAAATTGATGTAGGGGCGAGCATTGCTCGTCCGCTATAACAAGATTTATATTGATAATAATTTATAATAATATTACTATTTTATTAATGATTGCAAAATGATATATGTAATGAATGAAATAAAATTATTATTAATATAAATTCTTTGGAAAGGAACGAAAAATATGGACAAATACTATATAACTACTCCAATATACTATCCAAGTGGAAAATTTCATATTGGAACAGCATATACAACAGTAGTAGCAGATACTATAAAAAGATATAAAACATTAAGAGGATATGATACATATCTTCTTACAGGTACAGATGAGCACGGTCAAAAAATACAAACAGTTGCAGAAAGTAAAGAAATGGAGCCACAAAAATATGTAGATGAAATGGCTACTTTGGCAAAAGAATTATGGGCTAAAATGGATATTTGTTATGATGACTTCATAAGAACTACTGATGAAAGACATTGCAAAGTTGTACAGGAAATATTTGAGAAATTTCTTGCTAAAGGCGATATATACAAAGGAACATATGAGGGAATGTATTGTGTACCTTGTGAAACATACTTTACAAAAACACAGTTAATAGATGAAAAATGCCCAGATTGTGGACGTGAAGTTAAACTTATGAAAGAAGAAGCATATTTTTTTAATATGAAAAAATATGCAGATAAATTAATGAAACTATATGAAGAAACAGACTTTATTACACCTGAATTTAGAAAGACAGAAATGATTAATAACTTCATAAAACCAGGGCTTGAAGATTTGTGTGTTACTCGTACAAGCTTTGATTGGGGAATAAAAGTAAAGAGTGATCCAAAACATGTAATATATGTATGGCTAGATGCTCTAACAAACTATATAACTGCATTGGGGTATATGAGTGAAGATGACAGTTTATTTAAAAAGTATTGGCCAGCAGATGTACAAATTGTAGGAAAAGATATAGCAAGATTTCACTTAATATATTGGCCAATATTCTTGATGGCATTAGCTTTACCGCTTCCTAAAAAAATTCTTGTTCATAACTGGATAATGATGAAAGATGGAAAAATGAGTAAATCAAAAGGAAATGTCGTATATCCAGAATTATTAATAGATAGATATGGATTAGATGCTGTTAAGTATTTCTTACTAAGAGAAATGCCAGTTGTACAAGATGGAGTATTCTCGCCAGAAGGATTTGTAGAAAGATTTAATTTTGATTTGTGTAATGACTTAGGAAACTTATTAAATAGAACTGTATCTATGGTTAACAAGTACTTTGGTGGAGTTGTACCAGTATACAGTGGACATAAAAATGAAGTTGATAGCGAACTAGAAGAATTTGCAAAAACACAATTAGAAAAGCTAGAAAAACTAATAGAAAAATTTGAATTTGCAAATGCCTTACAAGAACTTTGGACTTTAATTGCAAGAACTAATAAATATATAGATGAAACAACACCTTGGGCATTAGAAAAAAATGGAGAAACAGAAAAATTACAATCTTGTATGTATCATTTAATAGAAAATTTAAGAAAAGTTGGAGTAGCATTAATACCATTTATGCCAGAGACTGCAAATAACATATTAAGACAAATTGGAATAAATGCTGATGAATTAAAAACTTGGGAAAGCATATATAATTATAACTTGATACCAGAAGGAACAAAAGTTATAGAAAAAGGAGAACCTTTATTTATGCGTTTAGATCTAGAAAAAGAGGTAGAATATATTAAAGAAGGAATGAAACATTAAAATAAGAGGTAATTAAGATATAATATATGGGTTGCATGTCATGCAACCCATAAAGAGAATTGGACACAATAATAAAAATAAGGAGCAATAAATATGGGAAAATTATTTGTAATAGATGGAACAGATGGAAGTGGAAAACAAACACAATTTAGAAAACTACAAGAAAGATTTAATGAAGAAAATATAAAATATAGAGTAGTAAGTTTTCCAAATTATGATAGCCCATCATCTTCACTTGTAAAGATGTATTTATCAGGAGAATTTGGCGAACA
The DNA here is from genome assembly GCA_948471035.1 of uncultured Clostridium sp. Classification (GTDB taxonomy): domain Bacteria; phylum Bacillota; class Clostridia; order TANB77; family CAG-508; genus RGIG8482. The sequence goes on along the minus strand of CAOKRC010000012.1, from coordinate 11,927 downwards.
TGCAAAAGATGTAAGTCCATACATTGCATCAACATTTTATGCTGCTGATAGATATGCAACATTTAAAAAGTATTTTGAAGATTACTATAACGAAGGTGGAATAATACTTGCAGATAGATATACAACTGCAAATATGGTGCATCAAGCAGGGAAGATTGAGGAACCAGAAGAAAGAGAAAAATTTTTAAATTGGCTATGGGATTTTGAATTTAATCTATATAGTTTACCAGTGCCAACAAAAACATTTTTCCTAAACATGCCACCAGAATATGCTATGCATTTAATGGAAAACAGAGAAAATAAATTTACGCATCAGGCACAAAAAGATATACATGAAAGAGATAAAAGTCATATAGTAGATAGCTATAATGCTGCTTGCAGTGTAGTAGATAAATATGATTGGCGTGAAGTAAAATGTGTAAAAGAAGGTAAAATAAGGTCAATAAACGATATTCACGAAGAAATATTTGAAGAAATAAAAAAATATATATAAAATTATTAATTCAATCTATGAATAATATTATAGAACCCTCTGTTAGGACTACGTCCTGCCATCTCCCTTAGGTAAATGAGGCTTTACTCTATTTTTAAATAATCTATACTAGTCCAAAACAGTAGAGAAAAGGCCCCTTTATATAAGGGGGCTGTCAGCGTAGCTGACTGGGGGTTCTTAAAACAAAGAATATAGAAATAAAGGAAATATAAAATGGAGAAATATGGTTTTTTTGGAGGAAGTTTTAATCCAGTAACAAAAGCACACATAGAACTTGCAGAAGAAATAGCAAATAAATATAACTTAGATAAAGTTATATTTGTTCCTGTTGGTGATAAATATAATAAAATTGGCTTAGTAAGCGAAAAACATAGATATAATATGTTAAAAATTGCTATATGCAAATATGATAACTTAGAAGTTTCAAATATTGAATTAAATCAAGATAAAAATTTAACTACTCTTGAAGCCTTTAATATGATTGAAAAAAATTATCCTAACATCGAAAAGTTCTACATAATGGGTGCTGACAATGTAGGTAAAATGTTAATGTCAAATGATTTAGAGATTTTGGCTAGAGACTATAAATACATTGTAATTGAACGTAATATGGCGAATTGTAAAGAATTAATTAAATCTAATGCAGAACTTGCAAAAAATGAACAAAATTTTATAATTATGGAAAATATAAAACATATAGAAACTAGTTCAACTAAAGCAAGAAAAGAATTGCAAAATTATAGCAAAATAAGCAATACAATTGATGAAAATGTGCTTGATTATATAAAAATAAAGGGGTTGTATATGTAATGAGTTATAACAGACCATACTTTGGTGGTGCGAAATATTAGAGTATAAAAAAGACATTATAAAGTGCTATTGAAAAAATACTATTTTTTTATTGACATAACGGATAAAAGAATAGTATAATTAATATACTAGAATAGTAATCTTATGATTACTAATAGAGAGTTCTTACTTTAAAAAAAGAACGATTTAAAATTAGGTAAAGTTCAAGCCTCATAAATGAACTGATTTGAAATTAGGTAATGCTTAAGCCTTATAAATAAGCAATAGGGGGTACATTTGAAAAAAGTGTACTCCCTATATTTATGGAGAAATGAGGAATAATGGAAGAATTATTATTTTATACAGTAGATAAAAATTATATTAAATATTTAAGTGAATTTGAAAAACATGTAAGTTATAACAAAGATGAAATTGGACATAGTAGGCCATATTTAGGAATTGTATTAAAAATCGAAAATTATGATTATTTCGTACCATTGTATTCATACAAAGAACATTATAAAAAATATAAGAATAATCCTAGCTTTTTCTTTGTATATGATAGAAAAAATAAACCATTAGCAATTATTAAATTTTCTGCTATGATACCAGTCCCAAAATATGTAAGTGTAATGAGGTTACTAGAATATAATGAGCAAGATGATAAGTATAAAAATCTAATAGCAGCAGAGTATAGATATATTAATTCTAATAAAGAAGAAATATATATAAGAGCAAATAAAATGTATACTGTAGTAACAAAGCACAAAAATAATTTTCTAAAAACAATTGCTTGTAATTTTAAACTGCTGGAAGAAAAAAGTATAGTATATAATACTTATCAAATATAATTATAAATTACTAAATAAATATACCAAAAAATCTCTTGATACACTTGGTTGATTGTGATAAAATATGTAGGAATAAATAGAAAAATGTAGGTGGAAAAGATTTTGAAAAATGAGATAGAAGAACAATATGGATTTATGAATAAAGTTAATGAATTAAATAGAGGAAAAGACTTAAAATATAGTATCTTTACTTTTGGGTGTCAGTTAAATGAAAATGATTCTGAGAAAATATGTGGTATGTTAGAAGAAATGGGATATTCTAAAGAGGATGATGCTAATAAAGCAGATGTAGTTGTTTTCAATACTTGCTGTGTTAGAGAAAATGCTGAAGATAAGTTATTTGGTAAAATTGGTGAAATGAAAAGACAAAAAGAACAAAAAGACACAATTATAGCTATTGGTGGATGTATGATGCAAGAAAAACACATTGTAGAAAAATTACATTCAAGTTATCCTTATGTAGATATAATTTTTGGAACACATACACTTCATAAATTACCAGAAGATATATATAAGATATTAGAAGAGAGAAAAAGAATAGATGATGTTATAGATATTGATGGAGAAGTATATGAGGGTTTGCCAATTAAAAGAGACGACAACATTAAAGCATCTGTAACAATAATGTATGGCTGTAACAATTTCTGTAGTTACTGTATCGTTCCATATGTAAGAGGAAGAGAAAGAAGTAGAACACCAATTGATATATTAAATGAAGTAAGAGATTTAGCAAAACAAGGATATAAAGAAATTACATTACTTGGTCAAAATGTTAACTCTTATAATGGTGGAGAAAATTATAAATTTTCAAACTTATTATATGATGTAAACAAAATAGAAGGAATAGAAAGAATACGTTTTGTATCTCCACATCCAAAGGACTTTACAGATGATGTAATCGAGGCAGTTGAAAAATGTGATAAAGTTTGTAAGACAATACACTTACCACTTCAATCAGGAAGTAGTAAAGTGTTAAAATCAATGAATAGAAAATACACAAAAGAACAATTTATAGCTTTAGCTGAAAAAATGAAAGAGCGTATTCAGGATGTAGTATTTTCAACAGATATAATTGTAGGATTTCCAGGTGAAACCGAAGAAGATTTTGAAGATACTTTAGATGTAGTAAAAAAAGTAAACTTTGAACAAGTATATATGTTTATATATTCAAGAAGAGTAGGAACACCAGGAGATAAAATGGAAAATCAAATACCAGAGGAAATAAAACATAAAAGATTTGATAGGTTAAAAGCACTAGTAGAAAGTGGTATAGGAGAAAACAACAAAAAATATGTGGGTACTATACAAAAAGTACTAGTTGAAGGAGAAAGCAAAAATAATCCTAATATGTTAACAGGAAGAACTGATTCAAATAAAGTAGTAATATTTGAAGGGACAAAAGATTTAATACATTCAGTAATAGACCTAAAAATAGTATCAGAACATATGTGGTACTTAAAAGGGGAATTATAATTTAGAAGAGAGGTAACAAATATGGCAGAATTTTCTCCAATGATGCAACACTATTTAGAAACAAAGGAACAATATAAAGACTGTATATTATTTTACAGATTAGGAGACTTTTATGAAATGTTCTTTTATGATGCACTAACCGCTTCAAGAGAACTTGAAATTACTTTAACAGGTAAAGACTGTGGACAAGCAGAAAGAGCACCAATGTGTGGTGTTCCTTTTCATGCAGCAGAAATGTATATTGCAAGATTAATCTCAAAAGGTTATAAAGTAGCAATATGTGAACAAATAGAAGATCCTAAAACTGCAAAAGGAATTGTAAAAAGAGATGTTATAAGAGTTGTAACACCTGGTACAGTTATAGAATCTAATCTATTAGAAGAAAAGAAAAATAATTATATAATGAGTATATTTAAAAAAGGAATATATTTTGGTGTAGCAGTTTGTGATATATCAACAGGAGAATTTTATGCTACCAGTATTAATGAAACAAATAATTTTGAAAGACTATTAGATGAAATGTCACGTTTTGCTCCATCAGAAATAGTAGTAAATAGCCTATTATATTTGGCAACCGAAGAAATAGATAAAATAAAAGAAAGATTTAATTTATATATATCTAAAGTAGAAGATGAAGTATTTAACGAAGGTATAGAAAACATTAAAAATAATTATGAGGTAATAACAGATTATGGAGAAAAAATAGAAAATTTTCAGGACAACTTATTTATGGTTTCAGCTGTAAATGGTCTTTTAGCATATTTAAACCAAACACAGAAAATCAAACTAGAGCACATAAACAAAATTCAAGTATATAGTACAAATAGATATATGGCACTTGATATAAGTGCAAGACGTAATCTTGAAATAACTGAAAAAATGAGAGATAAGGCAAAGAAAGGAACTCTTTTATGGGTATTAGATAAGACTTCAACTTCTATGGGGGGAAGAATGCTAAGAAGATGGCTAAACGACCCATTAATAGATAAATGGGAGATTACAGGAAGGCTTGATGCTGTAGAAGAATTAAAAAATAGCTTAATGTTAAGAGGAGAACTTATAGAGAACCTTAAAAAAGTTTATGATATAGAAAGATTAATAGGTAAAATATCATATGGAAATGCAAATGCAAGAGATATGATATCTTTAAAATCTTCAGTAAGAGAATTACCTGAAATTAAGAAGCTATTATCAACTACTAATTCTAGTATGTTAAAGAAATTGTATAATGATTTAGATGAATTAAAAGATGTATATGAATTAATAGAAAATGCAATAGTAGAAGAACCTCCTATATCTGTTAAAGAAGGAGGAATGATAAAAAAAGGATATAATAGCGAAGTAGACGAACTAAAATCTGCAACAACAGATGGAAAAAAGTGGCTTATGGAGCTAGAGTTTAACGAAAAAGAAAAAACAGGAATAAAGAATTTAAAAGTAGGATTTAATAAGGTATTTGGATATTTTATAGAGGTAACAAAATCAAATTTAAACCAAGTACCAGATAGATTTATAAGAAAGCAAACATTAACTAATGCAGAAAGGTTTATTACAGAAGAATTAAAAGAATTAGAAGATAAAATACTAGGTTCACAAGAAAAACTTGTAGATTTAGAATATAACTTATTCTTAGAAATACGATGTAAACTTGCTTGTGAAATAACTAGAATACAAAAAACAGCGAATGTTATATCTACTTTAGATGTATTAACATCTTTTGCAACTGTTGCTGAAGATTTAAACTATGTAAAACCAGAAATTACAGAAGATGGGGTAATAGATATTAAAGGTGGAAGACATCCAGTAATAGAAAAAATGCTACCAAGTGGTGGTTTTGTTGAAAACGATACATATTTAGATAAAGAACACGACAGATTATCTATAATAACAGGTCCTAATATGGCTGGTAAATCAACATATATGAGACAAGTTGCACTAATAACACTTATGGCTCAAGTAGGAAGCTTTGTGCCTGCTGCTAGTGCAAGTATTGGAATTGTAGATAAGATATTTACAAGAGTAGGTGCATCAGATGATTTAAGTATGGGACAAAGTACATTTATGGTTGAAATGATGGAAGTTGCAAATATCTTAAAAGAAGCAACATCAAATAGCTTGGTTATATTAGATGAAATAGGAAGAGGAACATCAACATATGATGGATTATCAATTGCATGGGCTGTTGCATCATATATAGCAGATAAAGAAAAATGTGGTGCTAAAACATTGTTTGCAACACACTATCACGAATTAACTCGGGCTTGAAGACAAAGAAGAAGGTATAAAGAATTACTCTATAGCTGTTAAAGAAAAAGGTGAGGATATAATCTTTTTAAGGAAGATTGTAGAAGGTGGAACAGACGAATCTTATGGTATACATGTTGCAAAATTAGCAGGTGTTCCAGCACCAGTAGTTAAGAAAGCAAATGAGATATTAAAGAGCTTAGAAAGAAAAAGTAGTATAATTCAAAATGTAGAAAAATCTCCAAAATCTCAAAGTTCTGGACAATTAGATATGTATAATTATAAACTTGCAGAACTTGCACATGAAATAGATAAAATTAATTTAAATGAATTAACACCAATAGAGGCACTTAATACATTAGTTAAACTAAAAGAAAGTGTGTCATAATATATGAGGTGAAAAAATGATGATTTAGTAGAATATGCTTGTGGGTTAGATGTAAAGAGTAAATTGTTAGAAATAGAGAAAGAGAATATATAGGGTAAACTAAAATTTGATGTCACAAATTGTGACATCAAGTTTTTTAAATATGTATTCAATAAGATTTCTAAGGTCGCAAATTGCGACCATTAAAATAAATAAGCAAATTTAGTTGAAATTACAATAAATTTATGTTAATATAATAATAACACAAATTTTTGCAAAAATCCTCGGGGCGAATACAGATCAGTCTATATAAATGGTAACTATAAAAATTCAACATATGGAGGGACTTATAATGAAAAAAAGAGAGGACATAAGGAAAGTAAACAAAGGAAATTCGTTTTATGATGTTTTTAAGAAACGAAGTTACAAAAACAATCGGGAGTATCAGTTAGTGGCAGGTATACCAAAGGCTGTATTTACAAAGAGGAAAAAGTAACTATTAACAAGGCACAAATAGACAGGAGGAAAAATATGCTACATTGTCATGATTTTATTAATGGAGAGTACTATGAGGACTCATTTACAGGCGAAAGGCTTTCTGTTGAAGAGTACTGGGAAAGAGAAGAAGAAGAAAAAAAGCGTCAGGAATGCAAACATTATATATTGATAAAACAATGTGAATGCATAATACACCAGACAAAGTTTTTCTGCGATCTTTTTCGCTGGCACTACAATATGGATGAGCCGAAGCCAGAAGGGGTCATCATATTGTCTACAAATGAATATCTCAAAAATGAAAATGGGATATTCTATTATAGGGCATATGATGGCGACCATTATCTTTCTTTAAAACTGAGAACAAACAAAGAATTAAAGATTGATAAGGTGGAAGAAGTGTTAGGATTTCTTTTATGTAGAACAAAGGGGCACGGAGTTTTGTATACTAAGGAGAAATTCATAAAAGAATTTGCTTAAAGTGGTTTGTTAATAAGAGAATGCAGTCAATAGTAAGTTTTAAATTGAACTACTATTGACTGCATTTTTTATATATTACTTTTAAATAATACTTAAAAGTAATATATTAGATTGAAAGATTTAAAAATCTAATAAAAATCTTCAAAAAAGGCTTGACAAAGCATAAAAAATAGTGTAAAGTATATTAGCATTACACTAAAAGAGGTAATTAGTATGGAAAAGAATGTTAAAGTAAGTATGTTATGCCAAATATATGGTAAACTTTTAACTGAAAAACAATATAGTTTCTTAGACGATTACTATAATAATGATTATTCTTTATCTGAGATTGCTGAGAATTATGGAATTACAAGGCAAGCAGCTAGAGATAATATTGTGAAGGGGGAAAATAAACTTTTCGAATACGAAGAAAAGCTAGGAATAATGAAAAAGACATTAAATCAAGAACAACAAATAGTAAAAATACTTTCTGAATTAACAAAAATACAAAATAAGTTTTCTGATGAACAAATAGCTAGTATTTTAGAAAATGTAAAAAAAGAATTAAACTGTTTAAACTGTTTAGTTTAAAATTAGGAGGAAGATATGGCTTTTGAGGGATTATCTTCAAGATTACAAAGCATAACAAGAAAATTTGGTGGAAAAGTAAGAGTTACAGAACAAGACTTAAAAGATATGCTAAGAGAAGTTAAACTTGCACTTTTAGAAGCGGATGTAAACTATAAAATTGTAAAAGATTTTATATCTGTTATACAAGAAAAAGCTTTAGGTCAAGATGTACTTAAATCTTTAACACCAGGTCAACAAATTGTAAAAATTGTTAAAGATGAACTTGTGGAATTGCTTGGAGGAACAGAAAGTAAAATTAATTTTACTCCAAACCCACCCACAGTTATAATGCTTGTAGGTCTGCAAGGTTCAGGTAAAACAACAACTGCTGGAAAACTTGCAAATCTTTTAAGAAAACAAGGTAAAAATCCATTACTTGTAGCATGTGATGTATATAGACCAGCTGCTATAAAACAATTACAAGTAGTTGGTAAACAACTAAATATACCAGTATTTGCAAATGAAGGCTCAAAAGATGTTTCTCATATTGCAAAACAAGCTATGAATATTGCGATATCAAAGCTAAATGATGTTGTTATTATAGATACAGCAGGTAGACTTCATATTGATGAAGAATTAATGGAGGAATTAAAAAGCTTAAAAGCTAATGTTAAACCTCATGAAATACTATTAGTTGTGGATGCAATGACAGGTCAAGATGCAGTAAATGTTGCTACTTCATTTAATGAAGCAGTACGGAATAGATGGTGTTGTACTTACAAAACTTGATGGAGACACAAGAGGTGGTGCTGCATTATCAGTAAAAAAAGTTACAAATCGTCCAATAAAATTTGCAGCAACAGGTGAAAAACTAAGTGATATTGAAGTGTTTCATCCAGAAAGAATGGCAGGAAGAATATTGGGAATGGGTGATGTACTATCAATTATAGAAAAAGCAGAAGAAGCATTTAGCGAAGAAGAAGCATTAAAACTAGAGCAGAAATTAAGAAAACAAGAATTCGATTTAGATGATTATTTAATGCAATTAAGACAAGTAAAGAAAATGGGTTCATTTTCATCTATATTAAAAATGATACCAGGTATGAATAAGCTGAAAGATATTAATGTAGAAGACAAAGAATTTGTCAAAATAGAAGCCATTATTTGTTCTATGACCAAAAAAGAAAAAAGAAATACTAAATTATTAAATGGAAGTAGAAGAAAAAGGATAGCAGAGGGTGCAGGGGTTACTGTACAAGATGTTAATAAATTTATGAATTCATTTGAAATGACACAAAAAATGATGAAGAAAATGAAAAACGATAAAAGCATTAAAAATATGCTAAATGGAATTAATCCAGAAGATTTGAAGAATTTTAAAATGTAAATATAAGAATAAAGAACAATGTAGGGGCAGGCCCTGTGTCTGCTTTTAAAGAATGAAAATGTTATAAATAAGGGCGAACACGAGGCCCGCTTCTACAGAAAAAAATGTCATCAATTTTTTAAATTTATATATATATCAATTTTTAGGAGGTGAATTTAAATGGTAAAAATAAGATTACAAAGATTTGGTGCTAAAAAAGCTCCATTCTATCACATAGTAGTGGCTGATTCTAAATCACCAAGAGATGGAAAAATAATCGAACAAATTGGAACATACAACCCAATGACAGAACCATCAACAATAGTTATCAATAAAGAAAAAGTTGCTGAATGGATAAAAAATGGTGCAAAACCAACAGACACAGTAAAAGCTTTAATAGAAAAAGCTAACTAGGAGGTTCATATATATGAAAGAAATGCTTGAAATTATGATTAAAAATTTAGTAGAAAATCCAAGTGAAGTTCAAATTACTGAAAACTCTAAAGAAAATACTATTACTTATGAAGTGAAAGTAGCAGAATCTGATATGGGAAAAGTAATTGGAAGACAAGGAAGAATTGCTAAATCTATAAGAACTGTTGCAAAAGCAATTGTTGCAAAAGAAGATAAAAAAGTAAATATTGAATTTGTAGGATAATAATATGGAACAGTTAATGGAAATTGGTCAAATAGTTAATACATATGGTATAAAGGGCTTTTTGAAAGTTGTTCCTTATACAGATGATATAACAAGGTTTGAGAATTTGAAATCAATATATGTAGAAACAAAAAATTCTTTAAAGACTTTTATTATCGAAGAGATTAAATATAGTAAAAATTTAGTACTATTAAAATTAAAGGGAATTGATGATATAAATGCTGCAACAATTTATAAAAATTGCTATTTAAAAATAGATAGAAAAGATGCAGTAGAGTTACCAGAAAATTCATACTTTATAATAGATTTAATTGGAATTACTGTATATACAGATAGCCATAAAGAATTAGGTAATATTGTAGATGTGTATTCTACAGGTGCAAATGATATATATGTTGTTAAAAACGAATTAGGAAAACAAGTTCTTCTTCCTGCAATAGGAGAAGTTATTAAAAATGTAGATATCAAAGATAAAAAAATGATAGTACATTTAATAGAAGGACTTGTATAGGAGGAAATATGAAATTTGATATTTTAACTCTTTTTCCAGAAATGTTTGAACCGTTATTTAAAAGTGTTATAGGAAAAGCTATAGAAAAAGAAATAATAGATATAAATGTTATAGATATTAGAGATTTTTCTAAAGATAAACATAAAAAAGTAGATGATACACCATATGGTGGTGGAGCAGGAATGGTTATAAGACCAGATGTTGTATATGATGCTTTTACATCTTTAAAAACAGATGATGCAAAAGTTATATATATGTCACCACAAGGAAAGACTTTAGATCAAAATATAGTAGAAAATTTAAGCAAAGAAAATCATATTATTCTTCTTTGTGGACATTATGAAGGGATAGACCAAAGGGTATTAGAGGAGATTAAACCAGAAGAAATTTCGATTGGAGATTATGTACTAACAGGTGGAGAAATTCCAGCAATGGTACTAATTGATAGTGTGTCAAGATATGTTGAAGGCGTTTTAAATAAAGAGTCTATAAATGAAGAATCATTTTCAAATGGGATTTTAGAATATCCACAATATACAAGACCAGAAGTTTTTAAAGGAAGAATTGTTCCAGAAGTGCTTTTAAGTGGTCATCACGAAAATATTTGCAAATGGAGAAGAAAAGAATCAATAAAAAATACATATTTAAAAAGACCACATCTTTTAAAAAATGTAGATTTAACTAAAGAAGATATTAAATATATTGAAGAGTTAAAAAATAAAAGTTAGAGATTGGAAGTATTAAAAGATTAGAAACATAAAGTAGTAACTTACAGTCCTAAATAAAATTTTATGCTTGAATTAAAATTATAAAAGAAGGAGGAAAAATTAAAGATGGATATTATGAAATCTATTAAGCATGAACAAATGAAAAACAAAGTTCCAGTATTAGATGTTGGAAACACAGTAAGAGTTCATGTTAGAATTAAAGAAGGAAACAGAGAAAGAATACAAGTATTCGAAGGAATTATTATTAAAAAACAAGGTGGAGGAGTAAATGAAACATTTACAGTAAGAAGAATTTCTTATGGTGTAGGTGTTGAAAAAACATTCTTAGTTCATTCACCATTAGTTGAAAAAGTTGAAGTAGTAAGAGTAGGTAAAGCAAGACGTGCTAAACTATTCTACTTAAGAGACAGAGTAGGTAAAGCATCTAAGACAAAAGAAAAATTAGGTGCAAGAATTGAAAATAAAGAAATTGTTGTGAAAGAAGAAATGGCTGAAGAAGCACCAGTAGTTGAAGCAACTGAAACTGTAGTCGATGCAGAAGAAGTTGCAGTAGCTGAAGAAATGCCAGTTGTAGAAAAAACTGAAGTAGTAGAAGAAAGTGTAAATGCTGAAGCAGAAGAAGCTACAGTTGAAGCTGAAAAAGCAGAAGAAACAGCTGAATAATAGATAATCAACAATTAATTATACAAATTGAAAAAATCTAAGATTTTCTATTGACAACGTAAGCCAAAATGTGCTAATATATACATTGTCAATAGACATGCGGATGTGGCGGAACTGGCAGACGCGCTGGTCTTAGGAACCAGTGTCAACGACGTGGAGGTTCGAGTCCTCTCATCCGCACCAACGACGTATCTGTTCGAACTTTTTTATAGAACAGAGAGATACAAAAATCAATCAGAAAATAAAATCTGGTTGATTTT
>CAOKRC010000011.1 GCA_948471035.1 uncultured Clostridium sp. | reverse complement strand
GCATTTCATAGTACTAGGTATTACCACATAAATTTTTAAGCGATTGCCATACAAAAAATGTGGTTTCTAATTAAATTTACTAAAAACCTTGATTTTGCTATAAATATAGTATAAAATAGATAAGAATTAGAAATAATATTTAAGGAGGAAACAAATATGGCAGAAGTATATATGGCAGGAGATTTTAGAAACGGAACAACATTTGAAATGGAAGGAAACGTATATAAAGTAGTAGAATTTCAACACGTAAAACCAGGAAAAGGAGCAGCATTTGTTAGAACAAAACTAAAAAATGTAATAAGTGGGGCAGTTCTAGAAAAAACATTTAACCCATCAGAAAAATATCCAGGAGCAGAAATAGAAAAAAGAGATATGCAGTATTTATATAGTGATGGTGATTTATATTACTTTATGGATAATGATACATACGAGCAAATACCTTTAAATAAAGAACAATTAGGAGATAGCTTAAAATTCATTAAAGAAAATATGAGCGTTAAAATCTTATCTTTCAAAGGAAGTGTATTTGCAGTAGAACCTCCTATGTTCGTAGAGTTAGAAGTTACTTATACAGAACCAGGATTTAGTGGAAACACAACAACAACATCAGGAAAACCAGCAACACTAGAAAATGGATATGAAATTAGTGTACCACTATTTATAAATATCGGTGATGTAATTAAGATTGATACAAGAACTGGCGAATATATGGAAAGAATTTAAGTTTAGAGAGGAAGTAGCGAAAGTGTCAGTATTACAAGATAAATTCAATGCTATCATAGCTAAGATTGAAGAAAGAATTACAGATAAAGAGGAATTAGACTTTATAAAAGAGCAAATTGTAGATCTTTCAATGATATATATGGAAGAAATCGATAAAATAATGGATCTTAGCGAAAGAAGGGTTAATCAAGTATACGAAAACCAAAAAATACTTGAAAAGAAAATGGCAGAAATAGAAAGAGGAATGAGTACAATAGAAAAGGAATTATTTGTTGAAGACGAATACGATTTTGAAATTGTATGTCCTTATTGCAATCATGAATTTTTAACAGATATTAATTCAGGAAAAAAAGAAGTAGAATGTCCAGAATGCCATAATGTAATAGAATTAGATTGGAATGAAGAAGAACATGAATGTGGAGGACATTGCGGAAGTTGTGGCGGATGTGGAACAGAAGAAGATGAAGAAGATTATGAAGAAAATGCTAAAAACGATGAAGATATAGAAGAAAATGATGAAGAAGAGGATAATGAAGATATGTAAAATGTAGGGGGTGTATGGCGTATACCCCCCCTTAAGTAGGAGCTAACATTGTGTCCATCCTTTATTATAGGAATTTTAAGTTAAATGTAGTGACGAGCATTACTGTCCATGAGGCGAGGTCGCTTTTATTTAATCTTCATTAAACAAATCTAAAGGATTAACATATTTTCCATCAACCCTTACACCAAGATGCAAATGACATCCAGTAGTTGCACCATTTGTAGGATTACCATCCTTATCTTTATAATTATTTCCGTAAAACGCCATATACATTTTTAGGACCAACATTCGCAATCCATTCACCTTTTTTTATTTCATCACCAACATCTACAATAAACTTTGGCGATACATGGCAATATGTAATTTTCATATTATCATAAGTTAAAGTAATAGTATAACCACCACCACCTAAAAAACCAACATATGTAATTTTTCCATCACAAACAGCATATAGTTTAGTATCTTCTGGAGCACCAACATCAATACCTTTATGAAAACTTGAAGAACCGTGCAGTAGGTGAAACTCTTTTTCCAAAAGGCGAGGTTATTTTTGTATATCCAGGAATAGGCCAAACATATGTAGAATTATCATCTAATATAAGTTTATTGGAGTACGTAGAAAATGCATGTGGATATGTATAATAGATAGGAATTATGAAAATAGATACAATAATAATTAAAAATACAATGAATTTTAAAGAATAAGAAGAAGTTTTAAAAAAACTACTATTCATTAGATACCTCCGTTCTAAAATAGTAGCCCAATATATTTTAACAAAGATGCGGATTTAAAAATGTTTAAACATAAGAAGTTTTATTGATTTCCGCTTTTGTTCTTTAAATGCGAAAAATTTACTAATAAAGAAATTTAAAATTATAACTATTACTGAAATTATTAGTTTATTAATTAAATAAGCTGTATTATCACTAAATATACCATAAAAAGCATATACAATATTATTTAATAAAAACACACCAATAATTTCAATTATCATAGTAAAAGCTCTTCCTAAACTAAATTTCCAAAATTCAGTTAATTTTTCTTTTATAGTAACAGCTTGTGAATTAAATACCAATTTACGATTTGTAAAATATGCGAACAATACGCAAACAATGATACCAATTGTACTTGCAATGTTACCTTCTATATGAAAGAATGCTTTTAGTATATATGAAGTAGCAATATTTACAATAGTAGTTAAAACACCGAAGATAATGTAAAGTATAACTTCTTTAGTACAAAATTTCTTTATTAAATTTTTCATAAGTTCCATAGTATAACTCCCTTAATTTAAACAAACAATTTTTTATATTATAAATTAAGAAATTAATAAAGTCAAGAAAAATATCTTGTAAAAAAGACTATTGTATTGTATAATAAAATATGCAATAAAATTTGGGGGTGTATTTGGCTTTCGACAGCAAATTTGAAATATAGATAGCGAGCAGTGGAGTCTAGGCGCCACTTAAAAAACTTTAGAAAATAAAAATAAACGCTAGAAATAACGAATTAGCATTAGCTGCCTAGATGCGGCTACGTTCTTATAAAAAGGCCTATGGTTTTATAAGGGCGACGAATAAGTAGGAAACAAAACTATTTTTTGCTTCAAAAATAGTGGGTAAATAGAAGCTACTAATAAAATAAGTTTGTTTGTTCATTTATTTTATTAGGAATTCTAAGAACAAACTGTGCTCGAAGAAGTTTATATGGATAGTTTGTTGGACAGGAGTTCGACTCTCCTCACCTCCACCAATGACGTTGCAATCGGTTAAAATAGTCGATTGCTTTTTTTAGCAATCATAAGCATTAGACTGTTACACCTTATTTCTAAAAAAATTGTCACTTCATTCAATTTTTCTAGAGAGTGTATATAGATTAAGTTTTAATCTACACGCTTAATTAAAATAAATGATCGTGTTTGAAGGAAAAAAGAAATAATTAGATTAAAATTTTTGAAAGTAAAGAGTGAAAAGAAGAGGAGCGAGATTGTTTGTTTAAACAAATCTCGCTCTATTATGACCTTTTACAACTTTTTTATTTCCGCCAAGAGCTTCTCCTTCGTATCTTCATCAAATAAAGATACAATCGCCTCATTCAGCCGAGAAATGCCGAGAATAGGTACAAATGGCTTATATGTCTCAGCAATATACTGAATTATGTCTTCACGTGCCGATTCAGTAGCTACATAGGTTCTTGAAAGAACATTGCCAGAATGTGTGACACCAGTTACTTCGATATATCCTTCTTTTAACAGTTTCCTAAGCACTGTTATTACAGTGCTCTGTGTAAGATAGTCGTTGCCACGTTTTGTATTGGCAATATCTGTGCTGGTCATCGGTTCACCTGAATTTAGCAGGACATTAAGAATATCCAATTCCCGCTCACAAAAAGTTTTTGTAGTTTCTGCCATAATTTTTTCCTCCTTGATGAGTTATAAGTATTATTTTATAACATTGCTACCATATTTGCTAATAGCAAGTATAATTTGATTATATATCATTTTACATAAAATGTCAAATTTTTACGAAATTTTCTGTAAACTTTAAAAATGCATATTAGAATATAAAGTAAATATAGTAACTATATGGGGAAACCGCAAATAACATAGGCTGAACTGTAACATTTATTCAAATGATTAATCCAAAAAATGTAATTAGCATATTTACATTAGTTAAAAAATATGCTAAAATAAAATCATATTAAACAGAGGGAGAGAAAATATGATAAATAATCAATGTAAAAAAATAACCAATTTAACCAATAATATTAAGTCAATTATATATAGTAATTGATTGTTTTAGTGTATCTTAAAATATATAATGTTTAAGTTACGAGTTCTATTGCAATTCAAAGTTGTAATAGAACTCGTATTTTTGTTGAAGGAGATGATTGATATGACGGAAACCGAAAATGATACCGATACCAAAACCAAAACTAGAATTGAAATTAATACTATAATTAAATTAAAATCCCTCTGTTAAAATAAATATAGAAAGAAGGAATATAAATGTTAAACCAAAAAGGAGCAGAATTACTAAAAAAAGTAATTATAAAAAAATATGGAGAAGTAAAATTAGATAATCTATTTGCAGATGAAAATGAATTTTATTTTGAATTTAAAATTAATAACAGTATTGGAGAAAAAGACTTACAGGAATTAGAAAAAGAAATAACAAATGAAAGTAATGAAGTATATGTTAAGTTATTACGAATTAGTGGTGTGCATTATGAAAGAAATATTGAAAATGAAATGATTAATCGTATATCTGGAAAAACTTTTTCATCAAATAAAGCACGAATTGAATATGAAGAATTTTTAGAAGAAGCAAAGGAAAGAGACCATAGGAAAATAGGTAAAGATTTAGATTTATTTTGTTTTTCAGATTTTTTAGGAGCAGGGCTTCCATTATATACTCCAAGAGGAACAATCGTAAAAGATGAATTACAAAAACAAATTGAAAAGGTTTGCAGAAATTATGGTTTTAAAAAAGTTAGTTGCCCATCACTTGCAAATATAAACTTGTTTGAAAGATCAGGACATGCAAAAAAATTTAATGATGAACTTTTTAGAGTTAGTTCTCCTAAAGGACACGAATTTGTTTTAAAACCTGTACAATGTCCTCATCATACACAAATATATGCATCTAAAATAAGAAGTTATAAAGATTTACCTATTAGATATATGGAATCAGACAAACAATATAGAGCAGAATTGCAAGGTTCCGTTGGGGGACTATCAAGGGTATATGCAATTACAGTTGAAGATGGTCATTCATTTTGTAGAATAGACCAAGTTAAAAATGAAATTATTAATATGTATAATATTATTAGAGATTTCTATTCGAAAATGGGATTATGGAATAATTATTGGGTTTCATTATCTTTAAGAGACAGTAATCATCCTGAAAAATATATAGGAAGTAATGAAGATTGGGAATTAAGTCAAAAAATCCTAAAAGAAATTTGTGAAGCATTAAATATAGATTTTAAGATTTGTGAAGGAGAAGCTGCACTATATGGTCCTAAAATAGATTTTATGTTTAAAGATGCTTTGAATAGAGAAATTCAAATCCCAACAATTCAACTTGATTTTGCTACACCAAAAAGATTTAATTTATCTTATATTGATGAAAATGGAGAAAAACAAACTCCTGTAATGATTCATAGAGCTATACTTGGATCTTATGAAAGATTTTTAGTTTTACTATTAGAACAATTTAAAGGAGTATTACCAATATGGCTTTCTCCAGTTCAAGTTAATATTGTACCTATAAGTGTTCAAAAACATATTGAATACTGTAAAAACATAATGAATAAATTACTTGAAGAAGATATTAGAGTCGAAATAGATGACAGTGATGAAAGAATGAATAAAAAAATAAAAATAAGTAGTGATATGAAAAATCCGTATACAATAATAATTGGAGATAAAGAAATTCAAGATGGTTTAGTAAGTTATCGTAAACTTGGCTCTAATGAACAATATAGTATGAAAATTGAAGATTTTACTAAAATGATAAAAAAAGAAATAATTCACGATAAGAATATATAATAAAAACAATAAAAAGTTCATTTATTTAAAGCTTTTGGGAGAATTACCAATAAAATGTTATTATTGATAATTCTTCTAAGAGCATTTTATTAATTTATAAGGAAACCTCCAGCTATGCTGGGTGGATAATAAACTTATAGTTATGAACAGAGTAACAAAAATTCCCATCCTAACATGATATAATATTTAAAGTTGAACGGCTAAAAATATTAAATATGAGAGGAGTGGGACGTATGAAAAATTCATACACAGAAAGTTTAGCACATACCACATGGGAATGCAAGTACCATATAGTGTTTGCTCCAAAATTTAGAAGATATTTTTACTTAAGTATTCATAAAAACAAAAATAAATTAGCAATTTTAAAAGATAAAAAGAAAAATATTATTAATTTAAGAAATAACATAAATTGATTTGCATTTGTATCAATCGTTAAAAGAGGAAAAAATTGTAGATAACTACGACGTTCGCTCCATTTTATAATAACTTACTATTATTAATTATTCGCTATTGAATAAATGTTGTAATATTTATATTTTAAATGTTATTTACAAATTAACATAAAGGTGATATAATTGCTTTATAGCACAATAAAGTGTTAAAATATAGCGAAAAGCGGAGGAAGACAGAATGGATTTTACAATTCAACAGGCACCAATTGCAACAATCAATTTTTCAGGAGTGAAAAATGAAGAGATGAGGGCGAAGTTTCTCAAGGTTAAAGAAAATATTCCTGTGTTTGGCGGAAATATACTTCGGGAGGCGGAGTTCGATGATGGCTACTTTTTAGAGGTACGCTTTGCAAATGAAACGATGAAAAATGTCTGGCTGAGTAATGTAGAGTCTATAAAGTAGATTTTAGAAAAGGGGGGATGAATGGCCTCCTTTTTTGTATCTAAATTTAGGTATCATAATAGTATCTTTCATAAGTTTTTATTTTAATCTTAACAAATATCTTGAAAAAATATTATTAAATGATATAATTTAACTTATCAAAAAGAAAGGATGAGAATGTAATGAAAATAGGAATAGTAGGGCTTCCAAATGTAGGAAAAAGTACAATGTTTAATGCAATTACAAAAGCAGGCGCAGAATGTGCAAACTATCCATTTTGTACAATAGAGCCAAATGTAGGTGTGGTACCAGTTCCAGATGAAAGATTAGATGAACTTACTAAAATGTATAATCCAGAAAAAACTACACATGCTGTTATAGAATTTGTTGATATTGCAGGACTTGTTAAAGGTGCAAGTAAAGGAGAAGGTTTAGGAAATAAGTTTTTATCACATATTCGAGAAGTTGATAGTATTGTAGAAGTAGTAAGATGTTTTGAAGATCCTAATGTAGTTCATGTTGATGGAAATGTTGATCCATTAAGAGATATTGAAACAATTAATTTAGAACTTATTTTTGCGGATATCGAAACAGTAGATAAAAGATTAGATAGAGCAAGAAAACAACTAAAAGCAGATAAAAAGGCACAAATTGAAATTGATTTATTTGAAAAAATAAGAAAAACATTAGAAGAGGGAAAATCGGCAAGAACATTAGAACTAACAGAAGATGAAAAAGAATTGTTAAAAGATACATATTTATTAACATTAAAACCAATACTATACATTGCAAATGTCGCAGAAGATGGAATTGAAAGTGCAGAGGATAATGTAAATGTTTTAAAAGTAAAAGAATATGCAAAAAATGAAAATGCTAAAGTTATTCCATTATGTGTTAAAATAGAAGAAGAATTATCAGGATTAGAAGATAATGATAAAAAAGAAATGTTAGAAGCATTAGGGCTTGAAGAATCGGGATTAGATAAAGTCATAAAAGCAAGTTATGATTTATTAGGATTAATGAGTTTCTTAACAGCAGGAGAACCAGAAGTACGTGCTTGGACAATAAAAAAAGGAACAAAAGCACCTGTTGCTGCAGGAAAAATTCACTCAGATATTGAAAGAGGATTTATTCGTGCAGAAGTTGTATCATATGATGATTTAATACATGAAGGTTCAATGAATGCAGTAAAAGAAAAAGGATTATTGCGTTCAGAAGGAAAAGAATATATTATGCAAGATGGAGACATAGTTCTATTTAGATTTAATGTATAATAAATTAGGTTATGTATGGGCAGACCTAGTGTCTGCAAAATTTGAATAAAAGAGTATGTAAAAAATCAAAGGAGGAAATTTTAATGGAAAAAGAAGAATTATTTAATAAAAAAGAAGCTGGGTGGAAAAATATTTCTAGCGAGAGTAAAGAGGGAATTTTTAAGTTTGCGGATGAGTATATTTACTTTTTAAATAAAGTAAAAACAGAAAGAGAAGCAGTTAAATTTGTTAAAAAAATGCTAGATGAAAATGGATTCTGTGATGTTAATGCGAAAGAACAATTGGTAGCAGGAGATAAAGTATATTATATAAATAGAGATAAAAGTATGTATATAGCTGTAATTGGAAAAGAACAATTAGTAAAAGGATTAAAAGTATTAGGTGCACATATAGATTCACCAAGATTGGATCTAAAACCAAATCCTTTATATGAAGATAATGGATTTGCGTATTTAAAAACACATTATTATGGTGGAATAAAAAAATACCAATGGACAACAATTCCACTTAGCATTCATGGAGTAATTGTGAAATCTAATGGAGAAAAAGTAGAAGTTTCAATTGGTGAAGAAGAAAGTGATCCAATATTTACAATTACAGATTTATTACCACATCTAGCACAGGACCAAATGGAAAAGAAATTAAAAGATGGTGTTAGTGGAGAAGATTTAAACTTATTAATAGGGAGTATTCCGTTAGAAGATAAAGATATTGGAGAAAAAGTTAAATTAAATATATTAACATTATTAAACGAAAAATATGGAATAAAAGAAATAGATTTTGTAAGTTCTGAATTAGAAATAGTTCCAGCTTTTCGTGCAAGAAGTTTAGGATTTGATAAAAGTATGGTTGCAGCTTATGGGCAAGATGACCGTGTTTGTGCATACACATCTGTACGTGCGATGTTAGATGTAGAAAATCCTGAAAAAACAGCGGTATGTATTTTGTCAGATAAAGAAGAAATAGGAAGTATGGGAAATACT
Source organism: uncultured Clostridium sp. (assembly GCA_948471035.1). Taxonomy (GTDB): domain Bacteria; phylum Bacillota; class Clostridia; order TANB77; family CAG-508; genus RGIG8482. The sequence goes on along the minus strand of CAOKRC010000011.1, from coordinate 33,881 downwards.
GGTATGGAATCACATGTGTTTGATTATTTCATAGCAGAATTATTAAATAAAACAAATCAAAACACACCAAACGCATTAGAAAAAGTATTTTGTAATTCTTGTATGTTATCAGCTGATGTTGATGCAGGCTTAGACCCAATATATGCTTCTGTTTCAGAAAAAAATAATGCAGCCATGATAGGGCATGGAATAGGACTTAATAAATATACAGGGGCAAGAGGGAAATCTGGAGCTTCTGATGCGAATGCTGAGTATGTTGCATATGTAAGAAAAATATTTGAAGATGCCAATATTCCTTATCAAGTATCAGAACTTGGAAGAGTAGATGTTGGCGGAGGAGGAACTATTGCATATATACTAGCCAATAAAGGAATGGATGTAATAGATTGCGGAGTTCCAGTGTTATCAATGCATGCACCATATGAAGTAACATCTAAATTTGATGTGTATTGTGCATATAAGGGATATGGTGAATTTGTGAAATAAAATGAATATGCCTAGCCTTCAAGCTGTAGGAGCTTCCATTGTGAAAATAAAATATATAAAACAATACATTTTATTAAAAAAATTATGTAAAACTGTTGTAATTTTACATAATTAGTGATAAAATGTTATTGTTGCAAAAATATTGCAACGTAATATTGCCCCAAAGTTGGAACTATTAGTTGGTAACAATTAACAAAATGAAAGGAAATAGGTAAAAAACTATGAATACAAGAGGAATTAGTATTGATGCTCAGCTGTTGTACGATTTTGCTGAAAGAGGCGAAATGGTAGATTTGGACAAATTTGAGGAGGTTGGACGGGATATCTTTACCAAAATCAAAATAAGGAACATTTCCAAGCGGTTGGCAGGTTATACAGATGAAAATGGCGAAGTGAAAGTAATGCCGGCTTGTGCACTTTCACAGGATATGCTCGCATGGGCAGCATTTTTACATTGCTTTTTCGAGCAGAAACCTCTTAACAAAGACAGGTTGAAAGAACGGTATGGTTTAAATCATACAATTGCTGTAACTTTGAACTATGTGCCCATTATGCAAAAATATGCTGAAATGGGTGAAAAGGATATGGAAATCCTTGATCTTGAAGACCTGATGAAGCAGGCAATTCCTGCAATCCGTAGGTACAAGGGATTGGATTAAGAGGAAATCAGTGTAATCATAAAGAAAAAAGGGGCACAAAGAATAAGCAGGTGTTATACCTGCTTTCTTTGTGTCTATTATATAAAAAAGCAACACCTGGGGTGTTGTTTCTTTATTAATTATTTTCTTCGTTTTTACCTGCCATAACTTTTTTTCCATCATAGTATCCACAGTTTGAACAAGCAGTATGTTGCATAACTGGTTCGTGGCAATGTGGACATTCTGCAAAGTTTGGTTTTTCTAATTTCCAAGTAGATCTTTTTAATCCTGTTCTTGCTTTAGACCATCTTCTTTTTGGTTGTGCCATTTTAATTCCCTCCCCTTGAATCTTTTGATATGTATATATCTTGATTATTTTTAACTGTTTTTTAAGTCACTTAAAAAGTATACTAATTTTTTTTAGTTTTGTCAATAGCTGACTTTAGTATTTGTTAAAATTTATTGAAAAAAATATTATTACTATGATATAATTAGTAAAAAACTTATGGATTTTTGTAATCTGGTCTAAGTTTTTTATAACAAAAATAATTAGAGTATAGTGATATAGATGTAGGGTAGTTTGAAAGAAATATGATTTTCTTTTATAACTATGTGTGCTTTTAGGACCAAGAGGATAAGAAATGGAGGTTTTTATGGAAAGATTAGATAAAATAAATTATTATCTTGATATTGCAGAAACAGTTGCTAAACGTGGAACTTGTTTAAGAAAAAATTTTGGATGTATTATTGTAAAAAATGATGAGATTATTTCTACTGGATATACAGGTGCACCACGTGGAAGAATAAACTGCATAGATTTAGGATATTGTACAAAAAAAGAGAAATTTCCAGAGGTTCACCATGGAGGATATGATGCATGTAGAAGTGTACATGCAGAACAAAATGCAATGCTTAGTGCTTCTAGAAAAGATATGATAGGAGCTACAATGTATCTAGTAGGAGTAAGAGTAGATACAGGTGCATATGAACCAGGTGCAAATTCGTGCCAAACTTGTAGAAAGTTAATTATTAATGCAGGAATAAAAGAGCTAATTGTAAGAGGAGAAAAAAGAGGAGACTATTTAGTAGTAGATGTGGATGAATGGGTAAAAAATGATGATTTATTACAAGGTAAGAATACTTATTAAGATTAAGTAATAAAATAGAAGAAGTACTATAAGAACCTTCCATCAGCTTTCGGCTGTCACCTCCCTTAAGTAAAGGAGGCTTTACTCTACTTTTCAAAATTAACAATGCTAGTCTAAAACAGTAGAGAAAAGGCCCATTTATGTAAGGGGGCTGTCGTGCGTAAGCACGACTGGGGGTTCTTAATATAGATAACAAAGATAAAAATACAAAAAAGGATACATAAAAGAATGAAAGAAAAATTAAAGGATTTTATTAAAAATAAAAAAACAATAAGTTATTTAATCATAATTTGTGTTAGTATATATGTGTGTATGCCATTATGTTCAAAATATATGGATATATCTACTGATGATGGAATTCAACACATATGTAGATTAATAGGAACATATTCTTCATTAAAAGAAGGAACATTATTTCCTGTTATTATGGCAGAATTTTGCAATGGGTTTGGTTATTCTTGGAATATATTTTATAGCCCGCTAACTGCATATTTGCCACTAATTTTTAAAATATTTACAAATTCATTTGTAATATGCTTAAAACTATTTGTATTTGCCACAATAGCAATAAGTGGAATATATATGTATAAACTAGTATTTAAGATATCGAAAAATCATATAGCAAGCGTAATATCTGGGGTTTTATATATTAGTGCACCATACCATTTAACAGATATATATAATAGAGTTGCAGTTGCGGAACTTGCTACATTTACATTTTTACCTATTATATTTATTGGAATGTATGAGTTATTTAAAGAAAACAAAAAAACGTACTATTTAACTATTGGTGCAATAGGATTAACTTTAACTCATAATGTTCTAACATTATATACAGCAATTTTTTGCCTAATATATATGATTATAAACTATAAAAAAATAAACAAAAGAATAATAAAAACAGTACTGATAAATGTTTTAATAATTTTATTATGCACAAGTTTTTACTGGATACCATTATTAGAACACTATTTTGGAAGTATATATGAAGTTTTTATTCCAGAAAGAATGATTAATGCAGATACATTAATGAATTCTAAGCTATCAACATTAGATTTATTATTTGGAAGAAAATGGGGGATAAATTTATATTTAGGAATACCAATTATATTAGGGCTTATATTTACATTCGTATATAGAAAGAAAATAGATATTAAAGTTAAAACATATATAGAAATATTCTTAAGTTTTGGAATAGTAAGTTTAATAATGACACTTTCAATATTTCCATTTGAATATTTACCAAGTTTTTTAAGAATGATTCAATTTGTATGGAGAATGTTGATATTTGCAAGTTTTTTCTTAAGTATAGTATCTGGAATTACAATAAGTATGTGTATTCAAAAGAGTGATAAAAGAAAAGCTCTTTTTGCAATAATATTTGTAATATATATATTTGTTGTAGTAAATTCTACTAAACAAATGGCTGAAAAGCCATTTAATGAAGAAAAATATTTAACACCAGTGCCAGTTACTTTTAAAACTTTAAGAATTCATGCTGGTTGTGCAACTTTTGAATATTTACCTCAAAAAGCATATAGAAATCTAGATTATATAAAAACAAGAGATAATAATGCAATTATACTTTCTGGAGAAGCAGATATTATAAACCAAAATAAAAACAGAACAAAAATGACATTTGAAGTAAATAATATAAAAGACGATATAACAATTGAATTGCCATACATATATTACTTAGGCTATAATGTAACATTAACAGATAAAGAAGGAAATATTTCAAAATTGCAAATAAAAGAATCAAATAATGGATTTTGCATGATAGAAGTTATGAATGTAGAAAATGGAACTATTAACATAACTTATGGGGGAACTACTTTAATGAAAGTTTCCTATATATCAACTTTAGTTGGAATTACAATGCTTATATGGTACATTTGCCAAAATCGACATAATGTTGTAAAATAAATATAGATGGCAATCAAGCAAAGTAACATAAGGAGGAACAATATGACAATAAGAAGACGGTATGAAGTATCACAGAATGGTTGGAAATTTTTGTTGATTCCTAAGAAAAACAGGAAAGTAGTGATGACAGTAGTTAGTAAACCTATCAGCAGTAAATGCCTGCCACCAATAGGTTTATATAATGCAATTTGCGAAGCATTTAAAGAAATTCCTGAATTTGTATGCGAGACTATTACATACAATGAATACACTTTCAAACGGAATGGAACTGAATTGCAGTTCTACAAGGAGATAGCAAAACCATTAAAAATTAAGGAGTAAACCTCCACTGGCACAGGATATAAATTCCTGTGCTAGTTTTTTATTAAAATTTCTAAACAATAATTGACTATATTTTATAAATAGTATAGAATAACAAATGTAAAAGAGGTGAAAAATATGTCGAAGCCAACTGTGGCTATTGTTGGAAGACCGAATGTTGGAAAATCAACATTTTTTAATTATATAATAGGTAAACGTTTATCTATTGTTGAAGATAAGCCAGGGGTAACAAGAGATAGAGTATATGCAGAATGTAACTGGCGTGGAAGAGATTTTACTGTTATAGATACTGGTGGAATTGAAACTGAAACAAGCGATTTTATTACAGCTGAAATTGCAAACCAAGCAAATATTGCAATAAACCTTGCAGATGTTATAGTATTTTTAACAGATATAACAAAAGGTGTAACTGAGGTGGATAAAGATATTGCACTAATGCTTAAAAAAAGTGGAAAACCAGTTGTGCTAGTTTGCAACAAAGCAGATAATTATGGACAAACCTCAAATGATATATATGAGTTTTATAATTTAGGGTTGGGTGACCCATATCCACTATCTAGCACAAACGCAATTGGAATTGGAGATATTTTAGATGTAATTTATGATAATTTCCCAGAAAATAATGAAGTGACAGAAGATGATGAAAAAATAAAAGTTGCGCTTATTGGAAAACCAAATGTAGGAAAATCCTCTTTAATAAATAAAATATTAGGAGAAGAAAGAGTAATTGTTAGTGATGTGAGCCGGAACAACAAGAGATGCAATTGATTCATACTTCGAAAATGAATTTGGTAAATATGTATTTATAGATACAGCAGGAATAAGAAGAAAAAGTAAAGTTAATGAGTCTATTGAAAAATTTAGTGTAATGAGAACTTTACTGGCAATAGAAAGAGCAGATGTATGCTTAATGATGATAGATGCAACTGAAGGAGTATCAGATCAAGATGCAAAAATTGCAGGAGAAGCACACGAAGCTGGAAAAGGTATTATCTTAGTAGTAAATAAATGGGACGAAATTGAAAAAGATACATATACAATAGAAACTTTTAAAAAAGATGTATATAATAAACTATCGTATTTAACATATGCACCAATCATATTCATATCAGCAAAAACAGGACAAAGAGTAAATAAGTTATATGAAATGATTAACCAAGTAGCAAGCCAAAATGCTTTAAGAGTATCAACAAGTATGTTAAATCAAGTTTTAAATGAAGCAATAGCAATAGTACAACCACCAACAGATAAAGGAAAAAGGTTAAAAATATATTATATGACGCAAGGTTCTACAAAACCACCAACATTTGTTGTGTTTGTAAATAACAAAGAACTATTCCATTTTTCATATGAAAGATATTTAATAAACTGTTTAAGAAAAGAATTTGGATTAATTGGTACACCAATTAGAATGATAGTAAGAGAAAAAGGAGAGAAAATTGTATGAATGAGCTAAAAATAAAAGGAGTATACAAGCATTTTAAAGGAGATTATTACATTGTAGAGGATATAGCAATCCATAGTGAAACAAAGGAAAAATATGTTGTTTATAGAGGATTATATGGAAATACAGAATTATATATAAGACCATATGATATGTTCTTAAGCGAAGTAGACCACGAAAAATATCCAAATGTAGAACAAAAATATAGATTCGAGTTACAAAACATAGAATCAAAAAATAAATAATGTAGGGGTTCGATGGAATGCAATCTACACAAAAAATGCAAATAAATGTAGGGAACCGATGAAATGCAACCTACACCAAAAATACAAATAATGTAGGGACGACGCCCTCGTCGACCTGAATAGAATAAATATATTAGTAAATTATATAAATATAGGAGATGGTATTATGGCAACATATATTATAATAGCAATAATTGCATATGCAATAGGAAGTATTAGTTTTGGAGTTATTTTTACAGAAAAAATGGCAGGTTTTGATGTAAGAGAAAAAGGAAGTAAAGGTGCTGGTGCGACAAATGTATTAAGAACAGCAGGAAAAAAAGTAGCAGCATTAACATTACTTTGTGATATATTAAAAGGAATAGTTACAATTCTAATATCAATAATAATAGGAAATATAGTGAGTGATATAGATAAAGCACTACTTGTGCAAATTGCTTCAATTGCAGTAGTACTAGGACATACTTTTCCAATATTTTTTGGATTTAAAGGTGGAAAAGGTGTTGCAACATCACTTGGATTAATTTTATTAATTAACTGGCAAATAGGACTAATATGCCTAGTATTTGCATTAGTAATAATGGCACTTACAAGAATGGTATCAGCTGGTTCTGTACTTGCAGCTGTTTTATTTCCAGTACTAACATTATTTATAGGACAAGATTACTATATAGTTTCAGGAAATTATTTTATATTTAGTGTAATTATGGCATTAATTGTAGCATTTAATCATAGAACTAATATTAGTAGAATTCTTAATGGAACAGAAAACAAATTAAGTTTTAAGAAAAAATAGAATTTAGATAGTAAAGATATGTTAGAGCATTATGTAGGTGTCCACATTAAGAGTGAATAATGAAAATAGAATATGTAGGGGCGGGCCCTGTGTCCGCCCAATCTTCGAAGAATAATCTCAAGGTACATTTATTCAATGGTTACAGTTAATATTAAACTTTCGTTTTGCGGGTTGCAGAATAATCCCAAGGTATATTTATTCAATGGGCTGCTATATGAAGTATGGTTGATGGGTATTAAGAAGTGAAAGAATGAAGAGTACAAAATTCTTCGAAATTTGAAGGAGGAAAAGAGATTGAAAACAATTGCTGTTATTGGAAGTGGAAGTTGGGGGGTAGCACTTGCTATTCATTTAGCTAAAATTGGGAATAGAGTTAATATTTGGTCATTCGACCAAACAGAAGCAGACTTAATTAATAATGACAAAAAATGTAAATTCTTACCAGAGGTGGATTTGCCAGAAAATATATATTGTTATACAAATTTTGAAGATACTTTAAAAGATGCATATGTTATTTTACATGTAACACCATCTAAATTTGTAAGAAATATAATTAAACAATATAAAAACTTAGTAAATAATCAGCCAATAGTAATGTGTGCAAAAGGTTTTGAAAGAGAGACTCTATACACATTAGATGAAGTAATTAAAGAAGAATTGCCAGGTAAGAAATATGTTGTATTATCTGGACCAAGCCATGCAGAAGAAGTATCACGTGGAATTCCAACAGCAATGGTAGTAGCATCAACTGACGATAAACTTAATAATGAAATACAAGAATTATTTATGAATGAAAATATGAGAGTATACACTTCAAACGATATAAAAGGTGTTGAATTAGGTGGAGCATTAAAAAACATCATTGCATTTTGTGCAGGAGTAGCAACTGAAATAGGACTGGGAGATAATTCTTATGCAGCTCTAATTACGAGGGGATTAACAGAAATAAACCGTTTAGGTGTAAAATTAGGTGCTTGTAAAGATACATTTTATGGATTAACAGGGCTTGGGGATTTAATTGTTACATGTTTAAGTGAACATAGTAGAAATAGAAAAGCTGGAAGATTAATTGGAGCAGGAAAAACAATAGAAGAAACAAGAAAAGAAGTAGGAATGACAATAGAAAGTATTGATAACATTGAAGTTGCATATGAACTTTCAAAAATACACAATGTTGAAATGCCAATTGTAAATGCTGTTTATGATGTTCTATATAATGGATTAGAACCTAAAAAAGCAGTTCAAATGCTTATGACTCGTGATAAAAAAAGTGAATAAATTTCAAAAAAATAACAAATACTAATTTAAAATGGTAGTATCATGTACCATATATAACCTTTAAATAATATACAATGAGTTATAATTATTTTTTTATATTCGAATGAAAGGATTGTTAGTAAAATGGATTTTTTTGATAAATTAGGTAAAAAAGCGAGCGAAACTTATAAATATACTACAAAAAAGACATCAAAACTTGCAAAAGAAGCTAAACTAAAAATGGCTATTAATGAAAATAAATCTAAAATAGAAGATTTATATGAAGAAATAGGGAAAAAAGTGTATATGTTTCATGTAAACAATAAAGACAATATAGATATGGACTTAGAATCTGCTTTAGAAGAATATTGTATTCAAATAGATGAAATATGTGATGCTATAGAAGATGAAAGAAAAGAACTTTTAACCTTAAAAGATAAAAAACAATGTCCAAATTGTTTTGATGAAATAGAATTAGCGTGCAATTATTGTCCAAACTGTGGTTGTGAACAAGTGCTTTTTGAAGATGAAAACACTACTGAAGATAGTAATGTAAAAGACTGTATAGATACTGAAAAAAGTCAAGAACAAGAAAAATCACAAGAAAATGTATCAAATGAGTAAATATTATTAGATGGGAGCAGAGTGCAAGCAATGTAAGTAAATTATAATAGTTAAATGGAGGAATAATGAAAGTAGTAGTTCAAAGAGTTAGTGAAGCAAATGTTAAAGTAGATGGAAAAATAGTAGGAAATATAAATAAAGGATTTGTAATATTATTAGGAGTTAGTAATGAGGATAATAAAGAAAAAGCAGATTATCTAATTAAAAAAATAACTTCTTTAAGAGTGTTTACTGATGAATTTAATAAAATGAACTTATCTTTAAAAGATGTAAATGGGGAAATACTTGTTATTTCTCAATTTACTTTATTTGCCGATTGTTCAAGAGGAAATAGACCTAGCTTCTCAAATGCAGGAAAACCAGAACTTGCAAATGAATTATACGAATACTTTATAGAAGAGTGTAAAAATTTAGGATTTAAAACAGAACATGGCATATTTGGTGCAGATATGAAAGTAAGTTTAACAAATGATGGACCAGTAACAATTGTTTTAGAAAACTAATAAGGATACCTCTCATACAAATATCTAATTATCTCATCAGCATTGTAATCAGTCACATTTATAAAAGTTCCTTCATCTAAACTAATCCACATATTAATTTTATATTTGTCATTATTATCAATAAAAGAACCAATAATATCAGCAATTTCAACAGAATTGTCATATTTATTTTCCCATTTAAAATCATCCTTAATATCTATATCATTATTATAAAAGCTATTCAAAAATCTTGAAATTTCACCTTTTTTATCACTATATAAATTTACAATTGTATACATAACATTCTCCTTTTGTTACATATTATTTGTTTTTTATCTTTTATATATACATAAGAATAAAAGGTAAATTTTGTGGGTATAATAATAGCAATATTTAAAGGGAGGAGAAAATTTAATTTTATAAAAAATTAAATTATAGGTTTATGAGTAATAAATTTATTAAAATGATACTATATTTAGGAATATTTAGCATACTAATATTATCATTAGCAGGTTGTAATAAAAGTGATGATAGTAAGACATTAGAAGAAAAAGTTAATGCAGAATTATCATATCTTGATACAAAACTTATAGCAATGTTAAATAAAACAAATGGTATTTCTTATGAGAATTATGTTGTAAAAGCAGAGGAAATAACTACTAAATCTCAAAGTGGGGAAAGCTCAAGTAGCTCACAAGGTTCTAGTGGGTCACAAAGTTCAAGCGGGGGAGGACAAGAAGGTGGAGAATCAAATTCTTCAAGTGAAGGAGCATCATCACAAAATAGTTCTAGTGAAGGAGATAGTGGAAACGAGAGTAAAAGTAGTGTAAAATATAGTATGGAGGGAAATGAAATACTATTACAAGACAGGACACCAGATTGGAGCACTGTAAAAGCAGAAATAGAAAAATTATATTGTTCTTGGTCAACAATTATGTTGGATTTATACAAAGTTAATATTAATAATCAAGATATATTAAACTTTAATACAGATTTAGATGTTGCAACTCGGTAGTATAAAAAATGAAGATAAAGTAGGAAGTTTAGCTAACCTTGCAAAACTATATGCATATATACCAAAGTATTCAAGTGGTAGTTCTAAAAATACTACAATAAATGCAATATATGCAACAAAATCTAACATATTAAATGCTTATTCTGCAATAGAACAAAATAATTATAGTGTAGTTAAAGCAGAACTTGCGAATGCAGAACAAGCTTTTATGCCACTTATAAATAATATAAGTTCAAACACGAACAATCAAGCAAACATAAATAAATCGTATATTTTAATAAAGGAATTACAGGGAATAAATCAAAATGAAGATAAAGATATATTTTATATAAAGTATAAAAATTTAATGCAAGAACTAAATAATATAAAAGGATGAGCTATTCATCCTTTTTATTCATATACCCGAATTAATTCTGTTATAACCTTTTTATCATGCTCGTTTAACCTATAGAAACCTATGATATCTGGAGCAATTTTATAATCATCTTTTAACTCTAAATAATTTTGTAAAACATAGGTAGGAGTAATATGATAAATATTACATAGTTTAACTAATGTATCAACACTACCTTTAGTTTTATCTCTTTCAATATCAGAAATATACCTAGAGGCCAAATCCAACATTTCTGCGACTTCTTCTTGGGTATAACCTAAAGATTTTCTTGTTCTTCTAAGAAGATCCCCAATTTTAATTTGGGATTTTTTATTTTCCAATTTCATAACAACCACCTTATATATAAAATAACAAATTATAAAAAATAATTGAATGTTTGTATTTACTATATATTGTGGATATAAGACGGAATTTTATACAAATTTAAAAAATATGTGAAAAATGTTTGACATTTTTTTTATTATAATAGATAATAAATATGTTAAATTACTAAAAGATAAATTTTTTAAAATAACTAAGGAGGAAATAAATAATATGTATATGTTCAATAGGATTACAGTAAATCCACAATTACCTAAAAGAATTAACAGATTAACTGAAATTGCAAATAACTTATGGTGGTCTTGGAATAGTGAATATTTACGTTTATTAAAAGATATTGATATCGATTTATGGGAGTCTGTTCGGGAAAAATCCTGTTAAATTTTTGAAACAAGTATCACAAGAAAAATTAGAAGTGGCTACTAAAAATGATAGCTTTTTAAAAAGCTATGATAAAGTAGTTGTAGATTTTGATGGATACATGAATAGCAAAAATACTTGGTTTTCTAAAAAATATCCTAATAGTAAAAGTGATTTAATTGCATACTTTTCGGCTGAATATGGGTTAGATGAAATTTTACCCATATATTCTGGTGGACTTGGAATTCTTTCAGGAGACCACTTAAAATCTGCAAGTGATTTGGGGTTACCTTTTGTTGCTGTAGGATTATTATATAAAAATGGATATTTTAATCAAAAAATTAATGGTTGGGGAGACCAAGAGAATATATATCAAAATATAGATTTATACAATTTACCAATTCTTTCGGTAAAAAATGAAAAAAATGAAGATTTAATTATTGATGTAAAATTGAATACTAAAAAGCTATACCTAAAAGTATGGCAAATAAATGTAGGAAGAATAAAATTATATTTACTTGATTCTGATATAGAGCAAAATCAAGAACAAGAATTTAAAGAAATTACACTACGCTTATATGGTGGAAACCAAGAAATGAGAATAAGACAAGAGATAGTTCTTGGAATGGCTGGTGCACATTTATTAAAACTACTAGGATTAAAACCAACAGTATACCATATGAATGAAGGACATTCTTCTTTCTTAATTTTAGAAATAATAAAGGATATAATGGAAGAAAAGCAAGTTTCTTTTGAAATAGCAAGAGAAATAGCAAGTGCAAAAACTGTGTTTACAACACATACACCAGTACCAGCAGGAAATGATATTTTTCCATTAGACTTAGTAGAAAGATACTTCAAGAACTTCTGGCCAAAATTAGGGCTTGAAAGAGATGCTTTTATGAAGCTAGGAATGAAACCTTGTAACGAATTAGAAAATGGATTTAATATGGGAATACTTGCACTAAAAGTAGCGGGTAAAAAGAATGGTGTAAGTAAACTTCATGGTGAAGTATCACGTGAATTATTTGGAGATGTATGGCCAAACATTTCAGCAGATGAATCACCAATAACACATATTACTAATGGTATACATACATGTTCATGGCTTGCTCCAAACTTAAAGGAATTATACAATAAATACTTAACACCATACTGGCAAGATGCAATATATGATGACGCAACTTGGGAAAAGATTGCAGATATTCCAAATGAAGAGTTATGGAAGTCTCATATAGATAGAAAAATAAAGTTATTACAACTTGTAAAAGAAAATGTAACAAATAGATTAAAATCTTCAGGTGTAAGTTATGATGAAATAAAAGATATAGTATCAAAATTAGACCCAAATGCTTTAACAATAGGTTTTGCAAGAAGGTTTGCAACATATAAAAGAGCGACATTAATTTTTAGAGACTTAGAAAGAATTACACAAATTTTAAACGACCAAAATAAGCCAGTTCAAATTATATTTGCAGGAAAAGCACATCCAGCCGATAAAGAAGGGCAAGACCTAATAAAATATATACATGAAATATCTATGAAACCACAATTTAAAGGAAAGATATTTATATTAGAAAATTATAATATTCAAATTGCAAGATACTTAGTAAGTGGTGTAGATGTATGGTTAAATAATCCAAGACGTCCAATGGAAGCATCAGGAACTAGTGGACAAAAAGCATCTGTTAATGGAGTTGTAAACTTTAGTATTTCTGATGGATGGTGGGCAGAAGGATATAATAGTAAAAATGGATGGTTAATAGGAACAGATGAACAATATACATCATATGATGCTCAAGATACAGCAGATAGTGAAAGTATTTATCATACTTTAGAAAATAAAATAGTTCCAATGTATTATGATAAAGACGAAAATGGAATTTCAAAAAGATGGATGGATTATATGAAAAATTCTATAATTTCAACAGGTGGAAGATATAGTACTTCAAGAATGGTAGTAAACTATGTTGATAAATTATATATGCCACTTTGTGACTTATCTAATAAATATTTTGATAATTTAGAAGAAGTAAGTTTATATAATGCTTGGAAAAATGAACTAAGAAATAATTGGAATGATATAAAAATATATCAAATGAGTAATTTGGAAAATATTACAATGGATGCAGGAAATAATATAGATGTTTCTTGTGCGGTTGAGCTTCCAAATATAGATAAAGACAGTGTAGAAGTTCAAGTATATTATGGAAAAATACTTGATAATGGAGTAGTAAAAAGTATGCAAATCATACCAATGAAGTTTGTAGAAGAAGCAAAAGATAAGCAAAATACATATATATATAATGCAAAAATAGAACTAACGACTGGTGGAAATTATGGATATACATTTAGAGTAATGCCAAAAAATAAAATGCTACTAGACCCTGCTAATTTGGATTTAGTGAAATGGATAACAAATGAATAAAAAGAGTACCGGAAATCATTATGATTTCCGGTTGTTTGATGTCTAAAACTCTAAAAAAATAATAAGAATAATCGTTGCCACAAATCCTATAGCGATGGCCTTAAATAAGCTTATTCCAGTAAAAGGAATACAAATAATATTTCCTACTACAAAACCTAACCAGTAACCCCAATATTTCCGTACTATTTTCATAAACAAATCCTCCTTGGGAATATTATAAATTACAATTATATTATACTAAATTTTATGTTAAATGTCAAAATTTTGTGTGGTTTGCTTTTTGTTTGCAATCCGCTTCCATGTAGTAATATATTTATTTTGAAAAGTTTCGACACTAGTTACGGTCTCTGGAGATTCCGCGTACTCCACTTTTAAAAATAAATATATTACTACACTCACGCTAGTACGATGATATTATAGTGAATATTATTCCAAATTTTACTATTTTAAAATGTAGTAATTGCATTTTTTTGATGAATTGTATATAATGTTTGTGGGGGAAAATTATGAACAAATTTGGATTAAGTGAAGAAATTTAAGTGAAGAAATTATGGAAGATATAATTGATATTATTAAACAATATATTGAAGTAGAAAAAGCAGTTGTATTTGGCTCTCGTGCAAGAGGGGACTATAAAAAAGCATCAGATATAGCATTATTTGGTGAAAATCTTACACATACAATAAACACAAAAATTTTCTATAAATTAGATGAGTTATATATGCCATATAAAATAGATTTAATAAATTTTAATACATTAGGTGAAGAAAATAAAATTAGAGAAAATATATTAAAAGAAGGAGTTGAAATATATGCCAAATAACTTAATAGAAGCATATAATGATTTTAACAGCACACACATATAAAGAAGATATAGCTAACGACATATATGAAAGAATTATATCTGTACATATAAAAGCACTAGATAAATTTGTAGAGGATTTTAATAATAAAATATAAAAATACCCCAAAAAAGCTAAAAAAGTGCAAAAAATATCATTTTTTTGCGTTTTTGGTATTGAATATATTATTTTGTTTGTGGTATAATACTTTGGTGTTGATAAAACAAATAAGAAAGAGGGAATTTTAAATGAAAAAAGATTTAAAAAAGACTAAAATTGTTGGAACAATAGGACCAGCTAGTGAGCATATGTTAGAAGATTTATTTGATGCAGGATTAAATGTATGTAGAATTAACTATTCTCATGGTAGTTGGGATGAACAATCAGAAAAAACAGAAGATATTATCCGTTTAAGAAAAGAATTAGATATTCCTATAGCAATGATACTAGATATGCAAGGACCAGAAATTAGAACAGGAATGCTTGTTACTGGAAAAAATGAAAAAATTAAACTTGAAGATGGTCAAAAATTTACTTTAGTAAATGAAGATATAATAGGGGATAAAGATAGAGTATCTGTAAGTTATAAAGAATTATATAAAGATTTAAAACCAGGTGCTAAAGTTTTAATAGATGATGGAGCTATTGAATTAGTAGTTGACGAAATTGCTGGAAAAGATATTGTATGTACAGTAGTTCATGGAAATGGTTTAGGAAGTAGAAAAACAATGAATTTACCAGGAACACCAGTACGTTTACCTGCATTAAAAGAAAAAGATATTAACGACTTAAAAACAGCTTGTGAACATGATTATGATTATGTTGCTATGTCATTTGCAAGAAATGAAGACGATATTAGACAAGTAAGAGAAGTATTAGATGCAAATGGTGGAAATGATATAAAGATTATTACAAAAGTAGAAAATGTTGAAGGATTAAGCAATATGGAAGTAATTGTAGATAAAGCAGATGCTCAAATGATTGCACGTGGAGACATGGCAACAGAAACAGACTTCACAGAACCACCAATTATGCAAAAGAAATTTATTAAATTATCAAATTATGCAAATAAACCTGCAATAACAGCAACACAAATGCTAGAATCTATGATGAGTAATCCATTACCAACAAGAGCAGAAGCAAGTGACGTTGCAAACGCAATTTATGATAGAACAAGTGCTATAATGCTTTCAGGGGAATGTGCAATGGGTAAATTTCCATTAGAATGTGTTAAAACAATGTCTAAAATAGCACATAGAGTAGAACCAGAAATTAATTATTGGAAAAAATTTGAAGAGAATAAAAACATAGAATTAAATGATTTAGGTTCAAATATTGTATATTCAACATGTGTTATGGCTAAAAACACAAAAGCTGATGCAATAGTTTGTTATACAAATTCAGGAGATACAGCAAGAAAATTTGCTGGAATGGGAGCAGGATGTCCAATACTTGCTATAACAGATAACAGAAGAACATTTAACCAATTAGCACTTGCATGGAATGTTCAACCAGTATTAGTTGAAACACAACCAACTGTAGAAGAAATAGTAGCAAAAGGAATTGAAAAATTAAAAACAAAAGGAATTTTAGAAACTGGAGATTTAGTTGTAATTTCAGGAGGACATAAATTAATAAACAATATTAAAGAAAGCAAAATTGTAAGTGGAGTAGCAAGAGTTTAAACTTTATAAATAATATCAAAAACGAACTTTTTATAAAAGTTCGTTTTTGATAAGTAAGGTATAGCATAAGTACTTAATACGAACACATTATTTTTACTAAAAATTTCCTACTAAACTATTGCAAAGTTAGAAATTTTATGCTAATATTATATTCATACATAGGGGTATAGTGTCAATGGTTAGCACGATGGTCTCCAAAACCACAAGTCTGAGTTCGAGTCTTAGTACCCCTGCCAAAGTTTTTTAAATAAAAAAAGATTTTCTATTGTTAACTTTTCATTTTTATCTAAAAAGTACATAGAATATTAAGAAAAATTCAATATATTAAAAGGGAGTAGCTTTTTAATTACTAATCAACAATCGCGATAGTTTATCTGGTTAGTAAACTTGATATATATTAAGTAAGCAAGACTTTTAAATAAATTTCTTTAAAAATAAGAAGTTTATTTAGAGGTCTTGTTTTATACAGTAGGAAATAAAATTTTCTATTTTGTCCATAATATATATAATTAGAAAAAATTGTTATTAGATTAAAAAATAAGAGATTAAGATAAATGTAGACATCGAGAAATAATTATTTATAAAGATGGGAGAGATTTTTGTGAAAGAGAACTGGTTTAGCAAATCTTGTGAAGAAGTTAAAAATGAGCTTGGAACAGATTTAAAAAATGGATTAACAGACGAACAAGTGGAAGTAGCTAAGGAGAAGTATGGGTTAAATGAATTAAAAGCAAAAAAGAAAAAAACTTTATTTCAAAAGTTTTTAGAACAATTCAAGGATTTTACGATTATAGTATTAATAATAGCAGCAATTGTTTCAGGAATTGTAGGAATCAAAGAAGGAGAAGGTATTACAGATACTATTATTATTTTAATAGTAGTTATTTTAAATGCCATTATTGGGGTTGCACAAGAAAGTAAAGCAGAAAAATCACTAGAGGCTTTACAAAAATTAAGTGACCACGCATCAAAAGTAATTAGAAATGGTAAATTAGAAGTTATACCATCAAAACTATTAGTGCCAGGAGATATTGTAGTATTAGAGACAGGGGACTATATACCAGCAGATTTAAGGATAATAGAGACGGTAAATTTAAAATCACAAGAATCAGCATTAACAGGAGAATCTGTGCCAGTAGAAAAACAAACTGAATTAATAGATGATGAAAATGTTGGAATTGGAGATAGAACTAATATGTTATTTTCCTCTAGCTTAATTACTTATGGCAGAGGAAAAGGTATTGTAGTAGAAACAGGTATGAATACAGAGGTTGGAAAAATAGCCACAATGCTTGATAACCAAGAAGAAACAACTACACCATTACAAGAAAAATTAAATAAATTAGGAAAAACATTAGGAATAGCAGCACTTGCTATTTGTGCTATTATCTTTATTATAGGATTATTGTATGGAAAAGAACCAATTCATATGTTTATGACAGCGGTTAGCTTAGCAGTTGCAGCAATTCCAGAAGGATTAGTTGCAGTTTCTACTATTGTTCTTGCAATAGGCGTGCAAAAAATGGTAAAGAAAAATGCAATAGTAAAAAAACTTCCAGCAGTTGAAACTTTAGGAAGTGCAACAGTAATTTGTTCTGATAAAACAGGAACATTAACACAAAATAAAATGACAGTAAAAAAACTTTTTTATAATAATAAATTAGTAGATTTTGGCGTAGATTTTGTATACACAGAAGAGGAAAATTTAAAGAAATTAATTCATGCAAGTATGCTATGTAATGATACAAAGATAGGTCCAAACAATGAACTTACAGGTGACCCAACAGAAACTGCATTAATTGATATGGGATTTAATTTAGACTTTAACCCAGCATTATATGGAGAGTTACCAAGAGTAGAAGAAATACCATTTGATTCAGATAGAAAGTTAATGACTACAGTTCATAAACAAGGTGATAAATTTATAGTATATACAAAAGGTGGGGTAGATGAATTATTAAGTAAATGTATTGCTTATACTGTAAATGGAGAAATAAAAACTGATTTAGAAGAATATAAAAAAGAAATTGGTAAGAACAATGAAGAAATGGCAAAAAATGCTTTAAGAGTTCTTGCTTTTGGTTACAAAGAATTAGACCATATGCCAACAAAACTTGAAATGGCTAATATGGAAAATGAATTAATATATATTGGTATGGTTGGAATGATAGACCCACCAAGAGAAGAAGCACGTGTTGCAGTAGAAAAGTGTAAAACAGCTGGAATTAAAACAGTTATGATAACAGGAGACCATAAAATAACTGCTATTGCAATAGCTAAATCATTAGGTATATTAGAAGATGAAAAAGAAGCGTTAACAGGTGCAGAATTAGAGAGAATGACTGATGAAGAATTAACAAAAAATATTAGAAAATATTCAGTTTATGCAAGAGTATCACCAGAACATAAAGTACGTATAGTAAAAGCGTGGCAAAAAAATGGAGAAATAGTTGCAATGACAGGTGACCGGAGTAAATGACGCACCAGCATTAAAAACAGCAGATATAGGTTGTGCAATGGGAATGGTAGGAACTGATGTTGCAAAAGAAGCAGCAGATGTAATTTTAACAGATGATAACTTTGCAACAGTAGTATCAGCAGTAGAAGAGGGAAGGCGTATATATGACAATATATTAAAAGCAATACAATATTTATTATCAAGTAATGTTGGAGAAATTATAGTATTATTTGTTGCAATATTAATAACACCACTTCTTGCGAATTGGTTTGGAATAACTAATGTTAGTGAATTAGAACCATTACTACCAATTCATATACTATGGATTAATTTAGTTACAGATGCACTTCCAGCACTTGCACTTGCATTTGACCCAAGCAATAAAGATATTATGAAGAGAGTGCCAATAGATTCTAAAAAAGGTATATTTACAAAAGGAATGGTAAGAAGAGTAATATATCAAGGTATTATGATAGGAGTACTTACATTGATTGCATTTTTAGTAGGTCTTGCAACACCAAATATTTCTGGAACACAAGAGCATGTGGAACATGTGAAAATAGAGATAGGTCAAACAATGGCGTTTTCAGTTTTAGCATTATCACAGCTTGTACATGTATTTAATGTAAGAGATAACAAAAATTCAATATTTAAAACAAACCCATTTAATAATAAAACATTATTAGGAGCAATACTAGTATCAGCATTATTAATGATTACAATACTAGTTGTTCCAGTATTAAGACAAATCTTTAGTATTTGGGCATTACCAGTAGAAAATATATTAGAAGTAATATGCCTAGTATTTGCACCAATTGTTATTGTGGAAATATTTAAGTTGCTTAAAGTTAATACGGCGAAAGATGAATAAAAATCAAAAAAGTACTACTAAAATTCAAAATTTTAGTGTATAATAGCTTTGTAAAATATAAAATTCGCTAAAAGGTGACAAATATGATATATGATTTAATGGAAGTAACTCCAAAAATAAATAAGAAAAAGGTTATAATTGTTAGTGTTATAGCTATATTAGTAGTGGCTTTTTGTGTGATAGCAGGTATTATGATTGCTAAACATAGTAAAAAAAGCATGGGGAATAATATAGTAATTGATAATAGTAGTAACGATAGTAATAGTAATGTTAAAGAAACAAGTGATATAGTAAAAACAAAGCATGTAACAAGCGTAAATGTGAATCCTGTTTATACTGATACTGGAAAAGAATTAATGAGTAATATATACCATTCACAAGAAAAAGTAGTATATCTTACTTTTGATGATGGACCTTCAAAATCTGTAACCCCTCTTATTTTAGATTTATTAAAACAGGAGAACATAAAAGCGACATTTTTTGTTTTAGGTTCAAGAGCAGAGTCTAATCCAGAAGTGTTAAAACGTGAATACTTAGAAGGACATTATATAGCAAATCATGGTTATTCACATGTATATGGGGAAATTTATTCAAGCCCTAATGCGGTATTAGATGAATATAATAAAACTAGGGATATAGTAAGAGAAATTCTAGGAACAGATTATGATGGGCATCTATTTAGATTTCCAGGAGGATCTAATGGAGGAAAGTATAACAGCATAAAAGCAGAAGCGAAAGCATTATTAAATGATAATAATGTAGCATATGTAGATTGGAATGCATTAAGTAGTGATGCAGCAGGAGCAAAAACTAAAGAAGCAATTATACAAAATACAATTGATACAGTAGGAAGCAAAAGTTCAGTAGTAATTTTAATGCATGATGCAGGAGATAAAATACTAACATATGAAGCATTACCAGAGATTATTTCGTATTTAAGAGAACAAGGGTATAGTTTCAAGAATTTTTATAATATTATAAAATAATAACTAATTGTTACAATTTAATTTATCTTGTTTGCAATCTGCTTCCGTATAGTAATATATTTATTTTGAAAAGTTTCGACACTCGTCATAGCCTCTGGAGATTCCACGTACTCCACTTTTAAAAATAAATATATTACTACACTCACGCTAATTACGATAATCGTAAATTAACTATTAAATAATTATTATAAAAAATAGACAAATTAGTCTTGACAGATTAAGTTTTTAGAAATAAAATAAGTTGGTGAATAAAAGTTAAGGAGGTTTTTTTATGCCACTTGTAACAACTAAAGAAATGTTTGAAAAGTCAATAAAAGAACATTATGCAATAGGTGCATTTAATGTAAATAATATGGAAATTATACAAGGAATTATAGATGCTGCAAAAGAAGAAAATTCACCAGTAATTTTACAAGCATCATCAAGTGCTATTAAATATGCAAGAATTAATTATTTAATGAAAATGGTTGAAGCTGCATGCCAAGAAGCACCAAATATTCCAGTAGCTCTTCATTTAGACCATGGACCAGATTTTGAAACATGTAAAATGTGTATAGATGCAGGTTTTACATCTGTTATGATTGATGGTTCAAAATATGATTTTGAAGAAAATATAGCGATAACAAAAAAAGTAGTAGATTATGCACATGCACATGGAGTTGTTGTAGAAGCTGAACTTGGAAAACTTGCAGGAATTGAAGATGATGTAAATGTGTCTCAAGATGATGCAATGTATACAGATCCAAGAGAGGCAAAAGAATTCGTAGAGAGAACAGGATGTGATTCTTTAGCAATTGCAATAGGAACAAGTCATGGAGCATATAAATTTAAAGGTGAAGCAAAACTAAGATTTGATATTTTAGCTAAAATAAAGGAATTAATTCCAAATACTCCAATAGTATTACATGGAGCATCAACAGTAATACCTGAGCTTGTAGAAATGTGTAATAAATATGGAGCAGATATTCCAGGAGCAAAAGGAGTTCCAGATGAAATGTTACATGAAGCAAGCTTAAATGGGGTATCAAAAATAAATGTAGATACAGATTTAAGACTTGCACTTACTGCACAAATTAGAAAAGTATTTGTAGAAGAACCAGGAGCATTTGACCCAAGAAAATATTTGCAACCTGCAAGAGAAGAAGTAAAAAATACTGTACAACACAAAATAAGAGATGTGTTTGGCTCAAATAATAAAGCATAAAGGAGAGCATCTAAACATTTATTTAAGTTTTTACATAATAGGAAATTTAAAAAAGTTTTCTATTATATAAAATATATAAAATATATATTATTAAAAAATAAAAAGGGAGGAAACAAAGAGATGAAAAAAACAATGAAAATGCTTATGCTAATTACTATGATGATAATATTAGCAGTATCACTAACAGGATGTGGAAACACAAATGAAAATGATAATTTAGAAGGGTTAGCAGTATATACTGTAGATGAAGATTTAACAGGATATACAAAATGTGAAGAAGTAGAAGGAATAGAATTCTATTATCCATCAAATTATACTGTACAAAAAGCTGGAGGAAATACAGCTTATATGGATCCAGAAATTTTAGGAGCAAATGTAAATGTTGTATCAGCTGATTTTCCTAGCAATTATTCATTTGAAAACTATGTAGATCTTTCTATAGAAGGAATAAAAGCACAAATGTCAATTTCAGGAGATATAAATAAAGAATATATAAATCTAAATGGTAGAAAAGCTGTTAAATTAGATTATATAGCAACACAATCTGGATATAGTATGAAATGTACACAAGTTTTAGTTGTAAAAGATAAAAAAGCATATGCACTAACTATAGTTTCATTAGAAAAAGATGCAGAAGCTTTACAACCAAAATTAGATAAGATGGTAAAATCTTTTAAATAAAAATGATTTAATTATGTATATACAAAAAGATAGAGAATTAAATTCTCTATCTTTTTGTAATAGGTATAGATATCTTAAGTTAAATTTGTACGAGATTTTAAATACAAATCTAACAAAACTTCTCATATTATATAATTTTTTTATAATATGAGAAGTTTTATTTGTGATAGCGTTAAACATCGCTTGTTAGTATGAAAAAGTATTGTGGCTTATACAAATTTTAACGATTTCTATTTTTTAAGTTAATAGCAATTTGTTTATTAGCATCTTTTTTAGCTAAGTCTTCACGTTTATCATATAATTTTTTTCCTTTTCCAACACCTAATTCCATTTTTACAATACTTCCTTTAAAGTATAAAGAAATAGGAACTAATGTATAACCTTTTTCTTTAGTAAGACCAATTAATTTATTAATTTCACGTTTAGTTAATAATAATTTTCTGTTTCTAAGAGGGTCTTTGTTAAAGATATTTCCGTGTTCATAGGGGCTAATATGCATACCTAAAACAAAAATTTCGCCATTTTTTAAAATAGCATAACTATCTTTTAAATTAACTTTCCCAGCACGAATAGACTTTATTTCTGTTCCGCGATAAAACAATACCAGCTTCATATTTATCTTCTATTATATAATTATGATATGCAGTAGGATTTTTGCAGGTTAAACTAGACATAGTATTCTCCTTGTTATTAATATATAAATGATTATAGCATCTATGCTTAAATAAGTAAAGAATAAAAAATAAATAAATATTTTTACACTAGTTATAATAGTGTTAGACAGAATGATAATATATAATGAGAAAGTGTTGTAAGATATTTTGCCATCTTACAACACCTTCGCTTAAAGAGAATTAGCAAATTTGGTTGCTTTCTCTTCTAAATATCTTATGTCTTCCTCGTCAAATTCCCCAAATGCACTCGGTAACACTGTTATATCCTTTGTTGCAGAAACAGTGACATATCCTGCAAAATTACCGTCTTCATCAATGATATTAAGAATAAGTGCACCAGTTGATAGTTCATGATTGAACTCGATATCATATTCGGCATCATATTCATCATCATATTCGGCATCATATTCATCATCATATTCATCATCCTGAGTATCATCCTGTGATGAACTTAAAGAAGACCAAGAGTTAGGAGTACTATTATAAGAACCCCCATAAGTGTTTGAATCATCTTTTTTAAAAAAAAGACCCATAAATACACACTTTCTGCCTATATAACATAGGACTTGAAACATAATTGTAAATAGTTACTATTATATTATACAACACTTTACATAAAAATACAATAAAAAATCTATTAATTTAAAATTAATAGATTTTTTATGATTAATGATTGTTATTGTTATATTCGTTTTTGTTTTGCATTGCGTAATACCAAACAAGACCTACTATAGCGATAGCAGCAATTGCTAAGACGAACCAAGTCCACGTATTAGCACTCATTCCTAAAAATGAACCAGTAGTACTTTCAGCAGCTGTTCTTGCTGTAGTTCTTGTAGCATTATATGTTGTAGCATCATTATTGTCAAAAGTATTTGTAAATCCTTCTGCACCATCTCTAACTGCATTTCCTATATCTCTAACACCACTACCAATTGCACCTGCTGCATCTTCTACGACATTTTCAGCACCACCAACTACATTTCTAATTGTGTTACCAGCAGAAGTCATAGAATCCTTAACCTCATTAGTAGCTGCAAAAACACTAGATGTAAAGAATACTAAAGTGGCAACAGTAAGTAGGCTTACAATTTTCTTTAACATAGCTTGTACCTCCTATAAAATTTTGATTTTTAATCCTTATTAGTATTAATTTTTTTTACAATTTAATACATAAAAAAATAGACTAAATTGTTATAAAATAACGATTTAGCCATAATTTTACAATTAAAAAATTGTAAATAACGCATAATATTAATGTTTTAAACGAATAAGTATTGCAATAGCAAGGAGTATAAGAAGTATGCCTATAACAATTAAAATAATAGATAAAATATTACTAAGTCCTAAGTTTGCTTCAGGTAAATTAGATAAAGTCCCTGTAGTACTAGATTGATAATATGTTTGTGTGTCATGGTTCATAAGTGTATCATTATTTTGAAGTGATGAATTAGTTAAATTTTGATTAAGTTCATTATTAGTAATGGAACTATTAGTGTTGGTATTATTAGTAGTGTTTAAGTCATTTGTTAAATTCATATCAATACTAGTTGCTTGGGAAAGAGTAAGCAATATAATCATCAATAAAATGATTATAATAAAAAATATTTTTAAAAATCTAGACATTTTAGTTACCTCCATAGTTATTTTTTCATTTTATAGATATATCATACACAAAATACAAATAAAAGTCTAGTATATTTCTTAATTTTATATTAAATGTATTTGAAATATGATTAAAGTTTGATATAATTCAAAAGAAAAAATTATAAAGAAGGTCTTAATAGAAAATGAAAGGGAAGAAGAAATTATTTAGAAATTTTACAATTTTTGCATTGCTTATAATGTTAACATTTTATATATTACTTAAAGACCAAGATACCAAAGAAATATTTAGTATAGTAGCTTCTGCAAAAATAGAATTTATATTTATAGCTATTGCATGTATGGTACTTTATATTATTTGTGAGGCAATAAATATAGGAAGAACATTGAAAGCGTTAGAGGAAAAGAGTACATTTTTTAATAATGTTAAATATGCATTGATAGGATTTTTCTTTAGTGCAATAACACCTGCTGCAAGTGGAGGTCAGCCTATGCAAATATACTATATGCATAGAGATAATATATCAGTTGCAAATTCCACTTTAACATTACTAATTAATTTAACAAGTATGCAAATTATAACAATAGGATTTGCATTAGTTAGTGTAATATTTAATTATCAAAACTTAAATAAAGCATTAGTTATACTATTTATAGTAGGGATTGGATTAAACCTAAGTGCATTAACACTATTGCTAATAAGTATATTATCAAAAAGAATGTCAAAAGGATTAGTGAATATTGCAATAAAGATAATGAAATTTTTTAAAATTAGAAAAATAGAAGAAAAGCAAGAAAAACTTGAAAAAGAACTAGAAAAATATCAAGCAAGTAGTATATATATAAAGAACAACAGATTACTTATGTTAAAAGTATTATTTACTACTGCAATTCAATTTGTTTTGTATTATAGCATAACATATTGGACATATTGTTCACTTGGATTATCAGAACATAGCATATTAAAAATAATAGCACTACAAGCACTAGTTTTCGCATCAGTTTCAGGAATTCCATCGCCAGGAGCAGTTGGAGTAAGTGAAGGTGCTTTTATTGAGATATTTAGTAGTGTATTTCCAGAAACAATGATAAATAGTGCAGTATTACTAAATAGAGGAATAAACTTTTATTTATTTGTAATAATTAGTGCAATAGTAGTAATAATAAGCCAGTTAAAAGAGAAAAAGCAAGAAAAACTTGAAAGTAATATAAGCGATGAAAAATTAGAACAGTAACAATATTGCATTGTGACATTAATTAAACTTGACTAATTATTCGTTGTGGAGTATTGAAAAAAAATCATGTTTAATATATAATAGAAAAGTAAAATATTAGGGGAAAAAAGATGATAAATATACTATTATGTGGAAATATCAAAGTATTTGATGGAGCACTTACAGAACTTATTTCAATCACAAATAAAACAAAAGAAACAATAAGATGCTATATATTCACAATGGATCTTTCAAGAATAAAATATGAATATAAAAGTATCACAAACAATCAAATTGAGTTCTTAAATAAAGTTGTGAAATCAAAAAACATTGATAATGAAGTTATAAAAATAGATGTAACAGATTTATATGAAAAGGAATTTAATAAATGTAAAAATGAAACAGCATATTGTACACCATATACATTATTAAGATTACTTGCAGACTTGGTGCCAGAAATACCAGACAAAGTTTTATATCTTGATATAGATATGATGGCTGCGGACGATATTTCAAAATTATATAGTATAGATGTTTCAAAATATGAATATGCTGTAGTTAAAGAAAAGTATGGTTCAGTATTTATTTGGCCAGATTACATAAATGCAGGGATGCTATTACTTAATATGAAAAAAATAAGAGAAACCAATCTTTTAGAAAAAGCACGTAATTTAATTAGAACTAAAAAGATGTTATTTGCAGACCAAGATGCAATATATAGAGCAACAACAAGCAAACTAATAATTCCAAGAATATATAATGAGCAATCTAAATTTAATAAAAAAGATACAGTTATATGTCACTTCTGTAAAAGACTACTATTATGGCCATATCCACGAACAGAGAATTATAAACAATGGAATATTGAAGAAGTCCACAAAGTGTTAAAATGTCATACTTTTGATACTGATTTAGAAGAGTATAAGAAATGGAAAGAAGAATATGAAGAAAGTAGAGAGGAAGTAGAAATATATGAATAAAAGAAATAATGAAATACCAATATTTTTTGCAATAGATGATGAATATATTCCATTTTTAGCAGTAGCTATTAAATCATTAAAAGATAATGCATCAAAGGAAAATTACTATAATATAAGAGTATTATATACAAATGTAACAGAAGAAAATCAAAAAACAATTTGCAATTATATGTGTGATAATGTAAATATAGAATTTGTTAATTTAACCAGTTACATAGAAACAATAAAAGATAAATTATATACAAGAGATTATTTTTCAGCAACTACATATTTTAGATTATTTATACCAGAATTATATCCTGAGTATGATAAAGCATTATATTTAGATAGCGATATTGCAATATTAGCAGATATAGCAGATTTATATAATACAGATTTAGGAGATAATTTAGTAGGTGCTGCACCAGATGATGTAATACAAACAATAGAAGTATTTAGAAATTATGCTGAATTAGTAGTTGGAGTTGCAGATTATAGAAAATATTTTAATGCAGGAATATTATTAATGAATTTAGATGCACTTAGGAAGTTTAACTTCCAAGAAAAATTTGTGTATCTATTAGGAACAGTAAGATTTTCAGTAGCACAAGACCAAGACTATTTAAATAGATTATGTAAGGGAAGAGTAACATTACTTGATAAAAATTGGAATAGAATGCCAGTAGGCGGAGATGTTAGTAAAAGGGATGATTTACATTTAATTCACTATAATTTAGCATTCAAACCTTGGCACTTTGAAAATATATTATATGAAGAATATTTTTGGAAGTATGCTAAAGAAACAGAATTTTATGATAAAATATTAGAGATTAAAGCAAATTTTACAGATGAAGATAGAGAAAAATATAATGAAGGAAATATAAAATTGCAAAAACTTGCACAAAAAGAAAATGATTGTGTAGGAGATGATAGAAAATATAGGAGAGACTAATGAAACAAGAGAAGGAAAAGTTAATTGAAAAATCTCAAGATAGATTAAAGATATTTGGGAAGATAAATAAACTTGAACGAGAGGGAAAATTTGATATAGATGTAGAAGATGATCCAGAAAATATTATATTAACACCAGAAAATATAGATTATTTAAAAGAAAAAAGATATAGTAAATTAAAAAATAAAATAGCAAATATGATAGGCGAAAGATTTTTAGATGATATTATAAAAGAGAGTAAACTTATAATAAAACAAGTAAATGGTATTGAAAATTTAGAAAAAGTAGAAAATAGTGGTGCAATGTTAACATGTAATCATTTTAATCCATTTGATTCATTTTCAATAGAAGATGTATTTAGAAATACAAGTTTATCTAAAACCAAAAAATTATATAAAGTAATAAGAGAGGGGAACTATACAAATTTTCCGGGATTGTATGGATTCTTCTTTAGAAACTGTGATACGCTACCATTAAGTTCTAACAAAAAAACTATGGAAGAATTTGTAAGGGCTGTTGACGTAATACTTTCAAGGGGAGATTTTATATTAATCTATCCTGAGCAAAGTATGTGGTGGAATTATAAAAAACCAAAGCCATTAAAACCAGGAGCATACAATTTAGCTGCTAGAAATAAAGTGCCTATTATTCCAATATTTATAACAATGGAAGATGGTGATAAAATAGGTGAAGATGGTTTTCCAATACAAGAATATACAATAAATATAGAAGAACCAATTTATCCAGATAAGAATAAATCTAAAAAAGAAAATACAGAATTAATGAAACAAAAAAATTATGAAATCTGGAAAAGAATATATGAAAATTTCTATGGAATTCCACTTGAATATAATACAGATAATGAAGAAGTAGGGGTATAGTGATTAAGATGGAGGTTAATTTGGAAAATAGAAAAATCATTTATTACAAAGATGAATTAAATGAAGAATTTTCTACTGCAAAAATAATACCTAGAGTAATAGACGAAAACTATAAATACATACACAAAAATCCTTTTTGGAATGTATTTTCCTACTTATTGCAAAACATTATAAGTATGCCTATTAAATTTTTATATGCTAAAATAAAATTTAAAATAAAATATGTTGGAAAAGAAAAGCTAAAACAGTATAAAAGAGAAGGATATTTCATATATGCTAACCATACCCAAGCATTTGCAGATACATTTATACCAAGCCTTGCAAATTATCCTAAAAGGAATTATTTTATAGTAAATCCTGAAAATATATCAATGAAATTTTTAAAAACAATAGTAGAAATGTTAGGTGCAATTCCAATTCCAGGGGATAAAAAAGCAATGAAGAATTTTTTACAAGTAATAGAAAAGAGAATACAAAAAGGATGCTCTATAACAATATATCCAGAAGCACATATTTGGCCATATTATACTAGTATAAGGCCATTTAAAGATGTATCGTTCAAATATCCAGTAGAACAAGATGTGCCAGTGTTTTCGGTAACTAATACATATGTTAAAGATGAAAAAAGAAAAGATAAAGTAAAAATAGTTAGTTATATTGATGGACCATTTTTTACGAATAAAGATTTAACAAAAAAAGAGAGGCAAAAAGATTTACGAGACAGAGTTTATGAATGTATGGTAGAAAGAAGTAAAAATAGCAATATTGAGTATATAAAGTATATTAAAAAAGATAATTAAAATAAGTGTATAAAATGGTGACTAAGAATATAGTTACCATTTTTAATATTTTAACTATAAAATATTAAAAAATAGTAAAACAAGTTTACAAACATTTGTACCACGTGATATAATGCTGTTAGAAAATAATATAAAAGGAGAAAATTCATATCATAAACAAGCATTGAAAGATTATGATTTGTGTAAGTGAAAAATGTTGAAAAGAGAAATATAAATATGTTACAATCATTTAAAAATGAAAGTGAGTTGATAACTATGAATAATAAAAATACATCTAAACAAATAAGTGTAAGTAAGACAGAAAATAATTTAATAGACATTGAAAAAATATATGATGATATTAGAAATAGAATTATTGTTGCACGAAGTAAAATGTTAAAGCATATTGATACAACTATGGTTGAAGTTTATTGGTATGTTGGGAAAATTACATATGAATTGTTCGAAAACAGTAAAAAAGCAAGTTATGGAAGAAAGATAATAGATGTATTATCGGACAAACTAACTAATGAATTTGGTGGTGGTTTTTCTCCAGTTAGTATTAGAAGAATGCGAAGATTTTATGAAATGTATCCAATTTGGTCGACAGTGTCGACCGAATTGAGTTGGGCACATTTTCAAGAATTAATTAAAATAGATAGAAAAGAAGAAAGAGAATTCTATGAAATTGAAAGTATTAAGTCTAATTGGGGTTGTAGAGAATTAAGAAGACAAATAAATACGAAACTATATGATAGATATTTAATATCACCAGATAAAAACAAGATTATGCTAGAGTCAACCAAAGGCTTAATTGAAAAGCAACCAGAGGAACTTTTAAAAACTCCTTATATTTTTGAATTTGCGGGACTAAAAGAAAATAAAAATTATTTAGAAACAGATTTAGAAAAAGCATTAATTTCTCATTTAACTGAATTTCTATTAGAGCTAGGACGAGGTTTCTCATTTGTAGCTAGTCAACAAAGAATTAAAATTGGTTCTGAATATTATTATCCAGATTTAATATTTTATAACCGCCTTGCTAAATGTTTTGTAATAATAGATTTAAAAATTGGAAAACTAACTCATCAAGATATTGGACAAATGCAAATGTATGTAAATTATTATAAAAAGACTCAAATGATAGATGGAGAAAATGAACCAATAGGAATATTATTATGTGCAGATAAAGATGATGCTGTTGTAGAAATGACATTAGGTGATGATATAAAAAATGTTTATGCTTCAAAATATCTAACTTACTTACCAACGAAGGAAGAATTACTTAAGATTATAAAAGATGAGAAAGAACTAATAGAATTAGCAAAAGAAAACGAAAAAGATAGTGTATAATGATTTTTATGAGGAATGTAAAATGGATTATGAATATATTTACTTTGATTTTGATGGTACACTAGTTAATACTGTGGAAGGAACAGCAGAATCAGCAAAATATGCACTTAATGAATTATCTATAAATACAGATAATATAGATAATTTAGGAAGAATCTTTTGTGGACCACCGCTAAAAGAATCTTTTTCAAAATTCTTAAAAGATGAAGATGATATAAAAAGAGCAATTGAACTATATAAAAAATATCAAGCTGAAAATACAATTGAACTTTCTAAAATATATGATGGAATAAAAGAATTATTAGAAAGATTAAAGGAAAAAGGAAAGAGTCTAAATGTTGTTACTTTAAAATCAAGAGAGACTACAATAAAGATTTTAGAATTTTTAGAGATAGGCCAATATTTTGATAATGTTATAGGCATGTGCAGTGAGTTTCCAAACCAAAATAAAAAAGAAATGTTAAAATATGTAACACGAGAAATTGATTCTAATAAAGCAATAATGATAGTCGATAGGAAAAGTGATATTGAGGCAGGAAACTATTGCAAGATAGATACAATAGCTGTTTTATATGGAATGGATTCTTTTGAAACATTATCAACAGTAAACCCTACTTTTTTTGTGAAACCCAAATGAAATATATGAGATTATATGTAAATAAAATTAAAAGCATTATAAATATGAAATAAAAATATAAAGTTTGTGCCGTATTCGTGTAATCGACATTTATGTTTACCAAAAAACGAAAAAAATCGAACAAATTACACGAAATTGTTCGATATATTACACGAATTTTTGGTGGATAGTTGTTCTTTTAATCGGTCACAAAGGAGGAAAAATGTTTAAATTAGTATCAAATTATAAGCCAACTGGTGACCAACCACAGGCAATAGAAATCCTAAGTAAAGGAATAATGGAAGGTAAGAAATTCCAGACGCTTCTAGGAGTTACGGGTTCAGGAAAAACATTCACAATGGCAAATATAATTGAAAAAGTACAAAAACCTACACTCGTTTTAGCACATAATAAGACACTAGCTGGACAACTTTATAGTGAATTCAAAGAGTTTTTCCCTCGGCAATAGTGTGGAGTACTTTGTGTCATATTATGATTAACACCAAGAATGGCTTTATTTAGCCACTTTTAGTCCCTTTTAGTTTTATTTAGTTTAGTAAAAAATGACTAAATAAGCCTAAAAAAACTAAATAAAACTAAACAAACAAAAAAAGTTTGTGACCTAATTCGTGTAAAATTCGTGTAATGAAAAAAACAAATATTTTTGGAGGAAAAGAATGAAAGAAATTAAAATATCAGAAAAATTAGAAAAATTATTAAAAGATAGAAATTATAATATACAAAATGAACAAACAAGTGATATATTTTTAAGTAGAGAAAAAGAAAATGAATTATTAAAGAAATTTGGTTTTAATGAAAGCGACAATGTAGACATTAATGACTTTTTTCAATTTGCTAGATATTTTGGAATAGATAAAGAATTATATTTAGGATTTAGAACTTTAAAAAAAGATGCAGATGTTTCTTGGGAAGATATAAAAAATCTTAAATGGGAAGATGTTGATTTTGAAAAAGGAATAATAAACTTTCCAAACCAAAAAATAAAAAAAGAAAGAGCAGAGAGATAAATGGAGGTATCTATGGAAGAAAAGATAAATGATTTTTCAAATGATGATGAAATATTAGAAATAATAGAAGATTACTGCAAAGAAGTATTACCAAAAGAAAATTAATGTAATAACTAAATATATAA
The DNA here is from genome assembly GCA_948471035.1 of uncultured Clostridium sp. Lineage (GTDB taxonomy): Bacteria > Bacillota > Clostridia > TANB77 > CAG-508 > RGIG8482. The sequence goes on along the minus strand of CAOKRC010000011.1, from coordinate 1,083 downwards.
TTTTTTAGTAACAAGTTTTAATGACTTGTTATTTTTTTGTGTTTAAAAAGGAGGAATGATACTATGCAAAAAGATGAGGCAATAGAATATTTAGAAAAATTAGAAATAGGAACATTTTTGACAGTAAATATTCCTATTTCAAGTAATTGCAATATACCTGTTACAGCAATGTATGTTGGCAAAGATAAAGAGGGTAGATATGAATTTTTAGATACAGGAGAGTTTATTCTTTCAAAAGACTTCTTGGAGAAAGGAAAAATATCAATAGAAAAAGAATATGACAATAATAATGCAGTAAAGATTCATTCAAGAATAAAGAAAGAATATGAGAAAAAGCACAATAAAAATAAAGATGTAAGATAATTTACACATTTGTATTAATAAAAAATAAATTGTAATCTATGGTAGGAGGTAAAAATGGAACAAGAAAAAATTTTAAAGTATAACAATAAAGAATTATTTAATTATGAAATATTGCATCGATATGATGAAGATGGACAAAAAGGATTTTTAGGGTATCTATTAAGATATAAGCAATGGGAAATAAAAGATGATAATATAATATTTCCAGACATTAAAACACGACAACAAATACCTAATATTATAAGAGAATACGATAATGATAAAAGAATAGAAGTTATCAAAATAAGACAGGAAGTAATAAGAACTGCTAAATATTTTGGAGTTGAGTTTTGCGAAAGACAAGAAAAAAATAGACTTATAAGGTGTGAGAATAGAAAAAAAGAACTAGAAGAGAGGAAAAAAAGAACAAAGGAAAAAGAAAGATAAAGACATATAGAAGCGAGTTGATAACCTAAATTAATTCGCTTTTTCCATTTCAATATGAAATGTTACATAGCCTTTAATAAAAGGCTAAATTTAAAAGGAAGGAGGCAAAGCAAATGTCAAAATGCAAAACGATAGCAATAGCAAACCAAAAGGGTGGAGTAGGAAAGACAACAACAACTTTTAATTTAGGTATAGCATTAACAAAAAATAATAAAAAAGTATTATTAGTAGATGCAGACCCACATAGAAATATTTATTATATACTTAAATTACATTGAGGGTATATATACCAAA
>CAOKRC010000010.1 GCA_948471035.1 uncultured Clostridium sp. | reverse complement strand
GTTTTTAATTTATATGAAAATGTGTCAGTCCATATAATTCACGGATTCAGGATATCATCTAGAAATCTGTTTTGTTCTTTATTAAATATGTATAGAGTTGGTATGTCTTGGTTTTCTTCTATGTATTCTACTATATCTTTTTTATCTTTATAAAAATACATTAATTCTATATTAAAGATTTGTGGTGTAAATAACATTATTATAAATAAACAATTTAGAATTATGAATGTAGTTTTTTTAGCTACTACTTTTTCTAAAACCACCTTTAATCCATATATTACAGTTATTACTAGAAGCGGACAAATTGGCATAATATATCTTGTTTCAATATATGGTGATATTAACCCTATAATAATAAAATATATTATAGTAGGTATACTAATTAATATTAATTCTCTATTTTTCACGGCTATTGTAATTTTTTTGTTTTTAATTAGTTTTGTTGCTACAATTATGAATATACTAGCCAATATGACTATAAATAATCCATTGAATACATAATTGTTTAGTATTCCTAAATATCCACCAAGTGAAGTCCACATACTAGATAATTTTTGTAAACTTGAAATAGCCTCTTGTCCTCTATATCCCATAAACATATGTACAAATGAATATGGGAAAATACAAAGTGATATAATTGCTGATACTACCATCATACTAGTATACTTTACTGCATTTTTAATATTTTTGTTTTTTATAAATTTTATCATATATATAACATATAATATAAACAAAAATACTAGATAATGATAATGTGTAAGTGAACCTAGTATAATGAAAACTGACATTATTAATAAATCTTTTATTTTTAATTCTTGTTTGTTTAAATTTATAATGTGTAAATAGCTTATTATAAGTAAATTTAGTGCATTTAGTGCATACATCCTAATAAATATTGTAGTATCTATTGATGCTAAAGTAAATCCATTAATTAATACTACTAAAATTGCATATAGTTTATTTTTAAAGATTTTCTTTGCAACTAAATATATCATAATACTAGTAATTATAAATATAATTAGGTTCAATCCTATTCCTGTCCATTTTGAAAAATTATCTATTGTAAAAGATGCTGCACATCTTAATAGTAAATAAAATAAAGGTGGATGAACATCGTTTTTTTGATTTTCATATACAGGTGTAAGGTCATGTGCTTCTTCTTTTGATATGGTTAAATAGTCTTCATAATACTTATTTTCATGCCAATTGTTATAAAAATCATCATTATTCATAATGTCTACTTTATCGTAATTCATAAGCCCATATGAATATCCTTCATCTATATGTAAATAAGGCTTTTCTTTCCCATATTGTATTCTTAGTGCTACTTGTAGAATTATTGTAAGTATCAATAATGAAATTATAATTTTATCTTTGTTTCTTAGTATAAATTCTTTCATTTATAATTCTCCTCTTACTAAAATAGCGAACAATTGCTATCTTCTTTTTTATAAGTAGATGCATTTGTTCGCATTTATCGTTTCGCTTTAAGCAACATCATTTATTTTTATATCTCTTACATGCTCTATTTTCTCCCAGCTTGTATCTCTTTTAAATAAACATTTAAAGTTAATTAAAAGCCAAGAGCCTAAGAATAGTGGATAACAAACTAGTCCTTTCCACATTGGTTTTATTGGTTTTCTATCTAATATCATTATAATAATAGCTGTTCCAATTGGCAATAAGAATGTTGGTATTAGGTACCTTAAAATGTTTTCAAATAGTTCCCAAGATGTTATTCCATTCCCAATAAACATTATGAAATTTATTGCAAGTAGTATTAAAGTTAAAACGAACATTGGTATACTTCCAACTATATATAATAATCCATCAAAATTCATTAAAGTTTTATGTTCTTTAGTTGCTGTTGCTAAATCCTTTGTATAGTTTTGTATACATTGCATATGTCCTACTGTCCATCTTGACCTTTGTGACCAACTTTGTTTAAACCCTACTGGTTGTTCATCATATACAATTGCATCTGTTGCCCAACCAAGTCTTTTTCCTGCTATAATTCTTTTTAGAGAAAACTCTATATCCTCAGTAAGAGTTTGTGTATCCCATCCCGTTGGTTTTACTACATCAAATTTAACCATAAATCCTGTTCCATTTATTAATGGAGAAAGTCCTAAATTATATCTTGCTAAATGATAAAATCTATTCATTGTCCAATAAAATATTGCATACCCTGCTGAAATCCAACTGTCTGTTGGATTTTTTATATCTCTATATCCTTGTACAACATCTTCGCCTTGGCAAAGTTTTTTATTCATATTTTTAATAAAATCCTCGTGTGCAATATTATCTGCATCAAAAACACAGAACGCATCATATGGTGCATCTTCTTCTATTTTTTTATTTAAGAACCATTTCAAAGCATGACCTTTAGTTTTATTTTCTTCATCAAATCTTTCAAGTACTATAGCTCCAGCATTTTTTGCAATTTTTGCTGTTTTATCTGTACAGTTATCAGCTATAACATATATATCTAATAATTCACTAGGATAATTTTGTTTTTTTAAACTATCAATTAGATTTCCTATAACTGATTCTTCATTATGTGCTGGAATAATTGCCATAAATCTATTTTGTTTATCTTCTAAAATTGGTTTATCTTTTAGTTTTACAAGTGAACATATACTTACAATTAATTGATATAACCAAAATATTGTTACTATCCATACTAATGCTTGTTGAAGCACATATAAATATACCATTTTTTACTCCTTTGTTATTTTTCTAATAATAGTGTATTTAGTTACATTTATTATTATACTATTTAGGACAATTTTTTTCAACTCATATTGCATAATTAATAATATCTTAAAGAATTGTATCAATTAAAAATTTGACACTCCTATAGGGGCAGGTCCTGTGTCTGCCCCTTGTATTATAAATATTTTATCAAATTTTTCATTATTCATAAGATACCATGATAATCACAATTTATTCCTTTAATTAAAAGGGCAGACACAGGGCCTGCCCCTTGTATTATAAATATTTTATCAAATTTTTTCATTATTCATAAGATGCCATGATAATCAATTTATTCCTTTAATTAAAAGGGCAGACACAGGACCTGCCCCTACTCTATTTATTTTTTAATTTTAGTCTTCATCGTTAATTGTTGGTTCTTCTATATCTTTTTTAGTTAGGTTAATTCTTCCTTGGTCATCAATTTCGTATACTTTAACTGTAACTACATCTCCAACTTTTAGAACATCTTCTACTTTTTCTACTCTTTCTTTAGAGATTTTTGATATATGAAGTAATCCTTCTTTTCCTCCTGGAACTTCTATAAATGCTCCAAATGGCATGATTCTTGTTACTGTTCCTTCTACTATTTCTCCTGCCTCTACATCTTTTGCTATATCTTCTATCATTTTTAATGCTTTTTTACCATTTTCTGTATCGTTAGAATAAATAAATACTCGTCCATCCTCTTCTATATCGATTTTTACCCCTGTTTCTCCTATGATTTTATTAATCATTTTTCCGCCAGGTCCTATTACATCTCTTATTTTATCTACATTTATTGTAGTGTTTATAATGCTTGGTGCATATTTAGAAACATCATCTCTTGGTTTATCTATTTGTTTTAACATTATTTCTTCTAAGATATATTTTCTTGCAACTCTTGTTCTTTCAAATGCTTCTTCTATTATGTCATATGTTAAACCATCAATTTTTATATCTACTTGTATTGCTGTAATACCTTTCTCTGTTCCACCTACTTTAAAGTCCATATCTCCAAAGAAATCTTCTAATCCTTGAATGTCTGTTAACATTATATAATGATTTGGGGCATTCTCATCTGTTACAAGTCCTGTTGAAATACCAGCAACTGGTCTTTTTATCGGAACACCAGCATCCATTAATGCTAAAGTACTACCACATATACTCGCTTGTGATGTTGAACCATTTGAGCTTAGTACTTCAGATACTACTCTTATTGCATATGGAAATTCTTCAGCAGATGGTATTACTGGTACTAATGCTTTTTCAGCTAATGCACCATGTCCAACTTCACGTCTACCTGGTCCACGAGATGGTCTTGCTTCTCCAACGCTATATGATGGGAAGTTATAGTGGTGTATATATCTTTTAGATGTTTCTTCATCAATTCCATCTAATTCTTGTTCTTCACTAACCATTCCAAGGGTTGCAACTGATAACACTTGTGTTTGACCTCTTGTAAATAGTGCACTACCATGTACTCTTGGAAGTAATCCTACTTCACAAGAAAGTGCTCTTATTTCGTCTATTTTTCTACCATCTGGTCTTTTTTGTTCTTCAAGTATCATTTTTCTAACTGATCTTTTCTCTAATTTGTATAAACTATCTGCTATGTCTGTTTTCTTTTCTTCTGCTACTTCTTCACCATATTTTTCTACAAAATATGCTGTAACATCTTCTGCTAATTTATCCATATTAGCGTCTCTTACTTCTTTATCAACTGCTTGTACATCTTTGTACATTCTTTCAGCAAATTCTTTTTCTATTTCTTCATATACATCATGGTCTACTTCAAATGATTTGTATTCAAATTTTGGTTTTCCAACTTCTGCTTTCATATCAGAAATAAAGTCACATAATTTTTGTATTTGGGTGTGAGCTGCTTTAATTGCGGCAAGCATTATATCATCTGGTATTTCATCTGCTCCAGCTTCTATCATTGCTATTTTCTCTTTTGTTCCAGCAACTGTTAAAGTCAATCTTGATTTTTCTCTTTCTTCAAGTGTTGGGTTTATAACAATGCAATCATCAACATATCCAACATTTACTGCTGCTGTTGGTCCTCCAAATGGAATATCTGAAATTGAAAGTGCTGCTGATGCACCAATCATTGCTGCAACTTCTGGTGAGTTGTCAGGTTCAACTGATAACACTGTTGCTACAACACATACATCATTTCTAAAATCTTTTGGAAATAATGGACGAAGCGGTCTATCTATTGCTCTTGATACAAGTATTGCTTTATCTGCTGGTTTTCCTTCTCTTTTTAAATAACCACCTGGTATTTTTCCTACTGAATATAATTTTTCTTCATAATCTACTGATAATGGAAAAAAGTCTATTCCATCTCTTGGTTCTTTTGATGCTGTAGCGTTAACAATTACAACTGTTTCCCCATATCTAACAAGAACACTACCATTAGCTAGTCCTGCCATTTTTCCTGTTTCTAGTACTAATTTTCTTCCTGCAAGTTCTGTTTCAAATGTTTTAAACATATTTCATTTCTCCTTTATTTATTATATTTATATAAGTAGATAATATTTCTTAGACTGTAACCTCTATATTGTATGCATAGAATCATTTTAAATGTAGGGGCGGGCCATGTGTCCGCCCTTCTTTATGTCTTATTCTATATGGTCTTTCTCTCTTACAGGGCAGACACAAGACCTTCCACTACACATCTATTCTATTATTTTCAATTTATGTATACAATATACAAGCTACTTCTAATTCATATTATCTTTATATACTTATTATAGCATTATAGGACGTTTAAAATTCTATTAAACGTCCTAACTTTAAAAATTATTTACGCAATCCTAACTTTTCAACTATAAGTCTATATCTTTCAACATCCTTTTTAGCCAAGTAGTTTAGTAAATTTCTTCTTTTACCAACCATTTTTAAAAGTCCTCTTCTTGAATGGTTATCTTTAACATGAACTTTTAAATGTTCTGTTAATTCAGTAATTCTTTCTGTTAAAAGAGCGATTTGAACTTCTGGAGACCCAGTGTCTTTTTCATCTCTTTTATAAGTATTGATTACTTCTTCTTTTCTTTCCTTGGTCATATCCTGACTCCTCCTATAAAATATATTCCTTAAACTGAGCAAAAGTAGAGTAATTGTCCTTTGGCTAAGTATAAGGTATCTAACATTTGCAATTATACTACACATTTTTAAAAAAAGCAAGCGTATTTGAATAAATGTTGTTTTAACAACTATACATAACATCTGCTTCTATTGTGTTATTCTTACTTGCAAACTTAGTTTGGAAATAGTTTTACTGTCTCTAGCTAAGGAGAGATAACAAAACAAATGCACTAGTGATTTAAAAAATCTCCAGTGCATTTGTTTTATGCAGTTTCTGTATTTTTTTGTATTACTTTTCTCTTTCTAACATGCTTCTTTGGTTGTTTACTTTCATTTAAAATAAGTTTTGGCTCTTTTCCTTCTTGTACAGTTTCTTTAGTTACAATACATTTTTCAATTTTAGGATTTGATGGTATTTCAAACATTATGTCCCTCATAATATCCTCAATTATTGAACGCAGTCCTCTAGCTCCTGTATTTCTTTCAATTGCTTTATCTACAATAACATTTAAAGCTTCTTTTTCAAATTCTAATTCTACATCATCTAACTCTAATAATTTTTTATATTGTTTTACTAAAGCATTCTTCGGTTCTGTTACTATTTGAATTAAGGCATCTCTATCTAATTCTTTTAGTGTAGCAACAATTGGAAGTCTTCCTACAAATTCTGGAATTAATCCAAATTTTAATAAGTCTTGTGGTAATAGTTCTCCATATATTGCTGATTTATCTACTTCTTTTTTGCTTTCAATTTTTGCTCCAAATCCTATTACCTTTTTTCCAATTCTTTCATCAATAATTTTATCTAATCCTTCAAATGCACCACCACATATAAATAATATATTGGCTGTGTTTATTTGTATAAATTCTTGATGAGGATGCTTTCTTCCTCCTTGTGGCGGAACAGAGGCAACAGTTCCTTCAACTATTTTTAGTAATGCTTGTTGTACACCTTCTCCACTAACATCTCTTGTAATAGATGGATTTTCAGATTTTCTTGTTATTTTATCTATTTCATCTATATATATAATTCCCTTTTGTGCAAGTTCTACATCATAATCAGCAGCTTGAATTAATTTAAGTAAAATATTTTCAACATCTTCTCCTACATAACCTGCTTCTGTTAATGTAGTTGCATCTGCAATTGCAAAAGGTACTTTTAAGATTCTTGCCAAAGTTTGTGCAAGTAATGTTTTTCCACATCCAGTTGGTCCTAATAATAAAACATTACTTTTACCGAATTTCTACATCATTTATTTCTTCTTCACTATTAATTCTTTTATAATGATTATACACCGCAACTGCAAGTGTTTTCTTAGCTTCTTCTTGACCAATTACATATTGATCAAGTATCTTTTTAATTTCCTCTGGTTTTGGTAAATCATTTGCTTCTTCTATTGTATATCCTATTTCGTCATCCTCTATATAATCTTCTTCAATTATATTCTTACATAAAGAAATACACTCATCACATATATACACCCCAGGGCCTGCTATAATTTTTTTAACTGTATCTTGTGATTTTCCACAGAAAGAACATTTTACATTTTTTTCACTTTGCTTTTTCGCCATCTATTTTTCACCTTTCACTCTTTGGTAGACAAGGGCGTCTACCACTACATATATTTTTTATTGTTTGTTTAGGTTATGCTCTTTTATCCATAATTCCATCAATTAATCCATATTTTAGTGCCTCTTCTGCTGTCATATAATTATCTCTTTCTGTATCTTTCATAATTGTTTCTAAACTTTGACCTGTTCTATCACTTAATAATTTATTTAATTTTTCTCTTGTTTTTACCATATGGTCTGCATGAATTTTTATTTCTGTTGCTTGACCTGATATTCCATGTCCTCCTATTAATGGTTGATGAATTAATATTTCAGCATTTGGTGTAGCAAATCTTTTTCCTTTTTCACCTGATGCTAAAAGTACAGCTCCCATACTTGCAGCCATTCCTATACATATTGTAGAAACTGGACATTTTATATAGTTCATTGTATCTACTATTCCCATTCCATCTGTAATAGAACCTCCTGGTGAATTAATATACAAACTTATTTCTTTATCTGGGTCTTCTGATTCTAAGAATAAAAGTTGTGCTATTACTAAGCTTGCTGTTGTTGGGTTTACATCTTCTCCTAAGAAAATAATTCTATCTTTTAAAAGTCTAGAGAATATATCATATGATCTTTCTCCTTTATTTGTTTGTTCAATTACATATGGAACTAAACTATTTTGTAACATAACTGTTTCCTCCTTTAAAATTTGTGAAAAGCAACTTTTGGTCGATGAGGGCACCGACCCCTACTATTCACTTTTCACTATTAATTTCTTATTTTTAACCTTATAGGTAGGTCTTGTATCCACCCTTTAATATCTTAGGCAGACTAAAGTCGCCTGCCCCTACGTTTCTCCTTCAATTTCTACTTATTTTATTTTTGCATTTTCTACTATAAATTCTACTGCTTTTTCATTTTTTAATGATTCTTTTATGTAGTTTACAAATCCTTCGTTTCCTTTAAGTTGTTCCTCTTTTTGTCCATACATTTCAGCCATTTGTTTTATTTTTTCTTGAACTTTCTCATCATCTGCTTCAATGTTTTCTGCTTTTATTATTGCTTCTAATACTAATCTACTTTTTACAGATGTAGTTGCTTGTTCTTCATATTCTTTTCTAAATTCTTCTTTTGTTTTTCCAATCATTTGTAAATAATTATCTAATTTCATTCCTTGGTATGAAAGTCTTTGTTCAATTTCTTTTGTCATATTATCTATCTCTGTTTCAATCATTCCTGATGGAATATCAATTTCGACATTATCGCATACAGCTTTTACTGCTGCATCTTCAGTTTCATATTTTGCTTTATTTTTATTTTCTTCTTCTAATTTTTCTTTGATGCTGTTTTTTAGTTCATCTAATGTATCAAATTCGCTAACATCTTTTGCAAATTCATCATTAAGTTCTGGTAATTCTTTCCTTTTGATTTCATGTAATTTTACTTTAAATGTTGCATCTTTTCCTTTTAATTCTTCTGAAAAATATTCTTCTGGAAATTTTACATTAATATCTTTTTCTTCATCAATTTTCATTCCAATAATTTGGTCTTCAAATCCTGGTATGAATGCATTACTTCCTATTGTTAATTCGTGATTTTGGGCTTTTCCACCTTCAAAAGCCACTCCATCAACATAACCCTCAAAATCAATTACTGTAATATCTCCACTTTCTACAGCTCTATTTTCTACTGAAACTAATCTTGCATTTTTTTCTTGCATATGTCCAAGTTCGTGTTCAATATCATGGTCACATACATTATACTCTACTTTTTTCAATTCTATACCTTTATATTTTCCAAGTTTTACTTCTGGTTTAGTTTGAACAACTGCTGTAAATATTAAGTCTTGTCCTTTTCCAATTTGTTTAACATCTATATCAGGATGACTTACAGCTTCTATATTGTTTTCTTTTAATTCTTTTTCATATACTTCTGGCACTACTTCATTAAAAGCATCTTCATAAAAAATTTCATCTCCATAATATTTTTCAACGATATTCATTGGTGCTTTACCTTTTCTAAATCCTGGTATATTAAAATATTTTGCACTTTTAAAATATACTTTTTTAATTGCTTCATCAAATTTAGCCGCTTCAATTGTAAATTCTAATTTTACTTCATTCTTGTTTTCTGTGTTTTCTACTTTTATACTCATTTAAATTCAAATCCTTTCTTGCTTTTTAAATTGGCTTTTATATTATATCACGTTTTTTTTATATTGCAACCCCTATTTGCAAGGATTTTTTATTATTGGTTACAGTTCAGCCTATAATAGCGTGAGTGTAGTGTTTATTTTTTGTAACACGCATCTGAACGATCTAGGAGACGTAAAAAGGCGATTAAAGATGCAATACGTAAATTTTCTCCGCTACATACGTTTTAATGGGCCTATTTATTAACAAGATAACAAATTTTTTACTTTATATATGTTTTTGTTTTTTATAATCTATGACAATTATTAAATTATCCTGTTTTTTATTAATTAATAATACTTTTATATAAAAATTTTAGACTATATTTATTCTTTTTTCGTCATATCTTGCAATTCTTCTGCCTTTTCTTTTTGTTCTGGCAAAGAAACCCAAGCAAAATATGAACATACAAATTCTCCATATTTTGTAGTATTTTCCCCTACTTCTACACCAAATTCTTGCTTTGCTTCTTCAATATGCTTTTCTCTTTTGCTTAACTGTTCTTCTTTATCTTTACTATTGTCCATAAAAAATACACCTCATAAACTTTTTTATTTATAAGGTGTACTATTTTTTATGTTTTATTCATTAATATGTTCTTCACTTATTTATTGTAATCTTTTTTATTAATTGTAGTACTTATTTTTAAAATATCCTTTCAAATTCTTCCTCTGTTACAGTTTCTTTTTCTAATAATAGTTCTGCTAAAATTTGTAGTTTATCTGTATTTTTTGAAAGTATATTTATTGCTTCTTTATAAGCATTATCTATTAATGTTTTTACCTCTACTCCTATTACGTCTTCTATATTTGGTCCAAAAATTGTTAGATTATCTTTATCTTCTAATGAAATTGGACCTAACTTTTCACTCATTCCATATGCAATAACCATATCTCTTGCAATTTCAGTTGCTACTTGTATATCATTTCTTGCACCTGTTGATATATCATCTAATGCTATTTTTTCTGCTGCACGTCCTCCAAGTAACCCTACTAATCTTTCTTCTAGTTCTGTTTTTGATCTATAGAATTTATCTTCATTTGTTTTATACATTGTGTATCCACCAGCTACTCCTCTTGGTATTATTGATATTTCTTTTAGTGGATCACCTGTATTTAGAAATCTTCCCACTATAGCATGTCCTGCTTCATGATATGCTGTTAATTTCTTCTCTTTATCTGATATTACTCTTGTCTTTTTTTGTATTCCTACTGAAACTTTTTTTACAGCTTCTTCTATATCTTCTTGTTCAATACTTGGATGTTTGTTTACTGTTGCAATAATTGCTGCTTCATTTAAAATATTAGCCAGTTCTGCACCAGTATAGCCTGCTGTATCTTCTGCAATACTTTTTAATGTTACATCTTCTGCAAATTTCTTTTCTTTAGAATGAATTTTAAGTATTTCTTCTCTACCTCTAACATCAGGAGGTGCAATTGTAATTTGTCTATCAAATCTTCCTGGACGAAGTAATGCTTTATCTAACATTTCTGGTCTATTAGTAGCTGCTAGTACTATGATTGTTTCATTTTTCTCAAACCCATCCATTTCAACTAACAATTGGTTCAAAGTTTGATTATTTTCGCTCTCCGCTCCACTATTTGATGTACGTCTTGAACCTATAGCATCTATTTCATCAATAAACACAATACAAGGTGATATTTTTCTTGCTTTTTCAAATAGTTTTCTAACACGTGAAGCACCAAGCCCAGCAAACATTTCAATAAATTCTGAACCACTCATTGAAATAAATGGAACTCCAGCTTCTCCTGCAATAGCTTTTGCAATAAGTGTTTTTCCTGTACCTGGTTTTCCATATAATAAGATACCTTTAGGAATTTTAGCTCCCATTTCGTGGAAACGTTTTGGCTCTTTTAAGAAATCCACTATTTCGATAAGCTCTGCCTTTTCTTCATCAAGACCTGCTACATCTGCAAATTTTATGTCAGTTTTATTTTCCACTCCGTCATAAACCTTACCTTTATCTCCAAGTCCCTGCATTTTAAATATTAATACAAATAATGCAACCATCATAAGTGTAGGTAATAAACTAAGTAATGTAGTTGGAAGCTTTAAAAATACATTTTGTTGTTTTTGAATTAGATTAATTTCATTTCCTTTATCTATTTTTTCATTTTGAATAAGTTCAATAAAGGCTTGTGTACTAGGTACAATTGCACTTTTTTCCTCTTCTTCTCCTTTTAATTTAACTTTAATAGAAGTACTTCCTACTGTCATTTCAATCTTTTCAACATTTTCATCAGTAATTTCTTTTAATAAATCTGTATAAGAAATATTTTTTTCTTCATCTTCGCCATTTTTATTAATTATATATAAACCAAATATAGCTATAGCAATTAATAAAACTCCTATTACTGATGTTAATAAATATAAACTAGTTTTATTATTCTTTTTATTATTTTCTCTCTTATCCATCTATAATTTCCTTTCTTAATCTCCAGAAATATTGTTTCCTTGAGGTGCAAGACCGCGAATCTCCTAAACCAGTTTCTTTTCCTTTTTCATCGTCTTTTTTGTCTTTTTTCTTTTCCTCTTTTTTATTACTATCATTAGGTTCTTTTTTCTTTTCTTCCTCTTTTCTTCTATTCTGTTCTTCTATTTCCCTTTTAACTTTTTCTTGTTCTTCTATAATTTTCATAAGTTCAACTTGTCTATTTATTAAATCCGTTTTAATCATAAGTATTGCTACAATCATATAAATATATGATATTGTTGTATACATCCATGTGAAATATTTTATTTCAAGTCCAGTTATAGAATTAACTATAATATATATCATATTTAATATAATTGGTAAAGTTAAAGCATATACTCCCATATTAAAGGTCGCCTTGAATTTTAGCTTAATTCCAACTATTCTTGAAAAAATAAATCCTAATATTCCAACCATAACAATATCAACTATTGTGCTTATAAAGTATATTATAAATAAATATATTGCTATTATTATAAAGAAACTTAGATATAAATTTATGTTGTTAACATTAGCAATAAATGTTAGTACATCTTCTTTATTAAATTCACTAATTCCATATACATTTGCAATATCTTTATATTCATAACTTATACTTTGGTTTAGCATTTCATTTCTATAAATAAATCTGTCTTTTAAAAGCAAAATTCCATTCGCATAAGTACTAATTTCATTTTTGTAATCATTTTCTTGTTCTATACTTGTATTAGTATTAATAATAACAATTGGCAATACTTCTTCAGGATTCATAATTCTTAGCTCTTCTCCTGAATTAATACTTAAATTATTATCTTTATAAGTAACCTCACTAATATTACTTTTAAAATATTCTATACCACTATTTATAGATACACTAAACTTATAAGTAAACACACTTGCAATTACTATAGAAAAAATTAGAATTAACAAAGCTAAATAACTAATAGCTTTTCTAGTTCTTTCTGTAGCAAAAATTGCATATTTTTCAAAGTCTTTTATGCTTGTTATAACTTTATCAAAAAAGTTCATTTTCTTGTTTTCTTCTGTCATTCTTTTTCTCCCTTGTAATTCTATAGATTTGCTTTTTATCTTAGGAAGCAATATATTTATTTTTATAAGTGGCGTATGCGGAATCTATGAAAGTCATTGACTAGTGTTGGAGATTATAAAAATAAATATATTACTTCCTAAAATTTAGTTAATATTAAATCTTTTCTACAATCATATCGTCTTTTAAGTCTTTAACATTATACCCTTTTTCGTTAATTTCATTTCTTAATTTATCTGATAATTCCCAATTTTTATCAAGTCTTGCTTGTTTTCTTTTTTCTACTAATTCTAATATTTGGGCAGGAATTTCTTCATTATTTTTTTCTAATTCATCTATTTTTATTCCTAATACAGTATCAAATTTTAGTAATAAATCAGCAAGTTTTTTAGATTTCACATTGTATTTTGCTACTTCCCAAACAACACTCATAGCAACTGGCATGTTTAAATCATCATTAATTGCTTGATGAAATTTATTTTCGTAGTCCTCAATTATAGAATCTTCCACATCTAATGTTCCTTCTTTATGTTTTAAATAACTATCTCTTAAACGTGCTAAAGCTATTTTTGCAGCATCCATAGCCTCGAATGTAAAATTGATTTTCTTTTTGTAATGGGCTCCTAGGTTAAACATCCTATATACTACTGGCTCATATCCTTTTTTAGCCAAATCATGTAATGTATATAAATTATTTAAGCTTTTTGACATTTTTCCACCATTAACCTGTAAAAATTCCACATGCATCCAATAATGTGCTGGAATTTTTCCACAGTAACCTTTTGCCTGTGCAATTTCATTTTCATGATGAACTGTTATATGATCAACTCCACCAGTATGAATATCAAATTCTTCACCTAAGTATTTGTGTCCCATAGCAGAGCACTCTAAGTGCCATCCAGGATAGCATTTTCCCCAAAATGTATCCCATTTCATTAGATGATTTTCTGGTGCTTTAATCCATAATGCAAAGTCATTTGGATGTTTTTTATTTGGATCCGCATCTATTCTTGCTTCCAAATCTTCTTCTTTTACATCTTTATTTGAAAGAACTCCATATTTATCTAATTTTGATGTATCAAAATAAATTGTATCATCTGTTTCGTATGTATAGCCATTTGCTATAATTTGTCTTACATATTCTTCCATGCATTGAATATGTTCTGTTGCTCTAGCAATAATTTCTGGCATATATATATTTAATTTGTTTAAATCTTCCAAAAAAGCCTGCATATAAAAGTTAGCAATTGCAAATGGATCCTTATTTTCACGTTTTGCAGCTTTCATCATTTTGTCTTCACCTTCATCCGCATCTGATACTAAATGACCAACATCTGTTATATTCATTACGTGTTTAAGTTCATATCCATTATACTTTAATACTCTGCGCAAATTGTCCATAAATAAGTATGCTCTTAAATTTCCAATATGGGCAAAATAATATACTGTTGGTCCACAAGAATAAATGCACACCTCATTACCATTTGTAGGTTTAAAAACATCTTTTGTTTTAGTAAGAGTATTATATAGTCTTAATTCCAATTTGTAATCCGCCTTTCTTTTTTGCATGGGCTGTTTCCATGTCTTCCCATCCATTAAAATTTTATTACTTTGTTTGAATATTTACAACCATTATGTCACAATTTATAGTTAATTTTACAATGATACCAAATTTTAAATTATAGGGCAGACACAGGGCCTGCCCCTACACTATCCGTGTTTATATTTGGTTTGTTGCTACTCTGTTTACTTTTGTAGACTAAAGTTGCCTCCATCTACATGTAATTATAATAATTGTATACTACTTATTTTTTTGTGCTAGGATTTGTAGTAGTTGTTGGATTTGATGTGTTTGTAGTTGGTTTTGTTGTATTGGTAACAGTATTTGTTGTATTACCTCCTGTAGTTTGTGCAACTATTTTTACTGTAATAGCTTTTGTTCCTATATTTCCTGCTGCATCTTGTACAGTATATGTTATTACATATGTTCCTGCCTTAGTAGTATCAATTTGTGCTACTACTTTTCCATCTTTCTTTATTTCAGTTTTAACATTTTTGCTTATATCACCATCAGTTTCATCTTTTGCTACTACTGTTGGCATTGTAAATTTGTCATTTACTTTAATTTCTATTATATCTTTAGTTATTCCTGTTAAACTTATAACTGGTTTTATTGTATCTGCTGGCTTTGTATGCTCTGTACAAGTTTCAGTTGGTGCCATATACTGGGCATCAGCAGCTTTTTGCCAAGAAGTATCTTTGTCACTATTTTCTCTAGTTATAAATACTTTTTCTTCAGTATTTTGACAAAATTCATTTGCTATTTTTCCAGTATCTTTACATATTTTTAATTTAACATGTGTTTCACAAGTTTTTGAAGGTACTGTTCCTGATACAAACATTTCATTATACACTCTATTTCCTCTTGGGTCTTGATTACATAATTCATTTGCAAGAAGTCCTGAATCTTGGCAAATATTTGCATTAACTATTCCACTTGGTTTCTCAAAATTTGCAGCATTTAAGTCACTATGTATTTTATTCATGATGCCACCCCATCTTCTTGCAACAGTACCACTTCCTGGTATAGTTTTATCTCCTTTACCATATGCTGGAACATCATATCCAAAAAACATTGCTCCTGAATAATATGGCGTAAATCCGCAAAACCAAGTTGCTGTTTTATCATTAGTTGTACCAGTTTTTCCACAAGTTTGCATTTTGTTAACTCTTGCTCCTGTTCCTGTTGCTCCAGCACTTCCTGTTTTTCCTTGTCCTAGTGGTTCTGTAAGTAATGATTGCATAATATATGCATTTTGCTCACTAATTACCCTACGAGTTTCTTGTTCTTTTTTCATTATTACATTTCCACTTGAATCTTCTACTTTTATATAAAATGTTGGTTCTATATATAAACCATTGTTTGCAATTGTTGCATATGCACCAGCCATTTCAAGTGGACTTGTTCCATGGTCAACAGCTCCTAACGCAAGTGATAATGTTTCATTTCCACTTAATGATGTTATTCCAAAAGCTCTTAAATATTCTATTGATTTAGTTGGTGTTAACCTTTGCATCATTTTAACTTCTGGTATATTTCTAGATACTCTTAATATGTTTCTTATATTCATTAATCCATTATATGTCCAATTATCATTATGAGGAGAATACCCTCCATATGATACTGGTGAATCATCTACTACTGTTCCTGTTGTTATTAATCCTTCTTGTAAAGATGGTGCAATTACTGCAAGCGGTTTAATTGAAGAACCTGGTTGATGTGTCGTATCTGTTACACGATTGCTTCCCCAAGCAGTTTTTTCTCCAAGTGCACCAACTGCTCCTACTACATATCCTGTTTTATGGTCTATTATTGCCATTCCAGATTGAAGTTGTACTGTCTTTTTAACCGAATTTCCATCTTCATCTTTTTCTGTTACTGTTTTTGTTTTTATCCAATCACTACTGTTTCTATATGTATCATCTAAAATATCTTGTATATTTTTCTTTTCTGTAATATAGATTTTATATCCACCACTCATTATTTTATTTAATGCTATTTTATAATCTAAATCATGTTCTTTTGCATAATCATTTGCAACCTGTCTTAATGCTGCTTCTTCATTTTGAGTTAATGAGTTATAACTTGTAATATTCCCTTCTTTGAATGCAATACCTGCATTTACTTCTTCTGTAGCTAAATTATATTGTTCTTCATTTATTTTTCCTTGATTTAACATCTCATTTAATACAGTTTTCGTTCTGTTATTAATTCTTTCTGTTTTTGGATTCTCCTTAAATGGGTTATATATGTTTGGCGAATGGTTAATTCCAGCGATATATGCAGCTTGTGCAAGTGTTAAATCTTTTGGTTCTTTATCAAAGTAGTAATTCGCCGCAACCTTAACACCATAAACATTTTTTGCTCCTCCTCCAAGAGGAATTGTATTTAAATAAGACTCTAATATCTGGTCTTTTGACATTTCTCTTTCGATTTGATATGCTTTTGCAATTTCTTTTACTTTTCTCATTGATGATTTATCTTTTTCTCCTGTTGCATTTTTTATTAATTGTTGTGTTATTGTACTTCCACCATATGTAGAATTTCCTAAAACATATTTTATTGTTGCACTAAGGGTTCTTGAAATATCAACACCATTATGTTCATAAAATCTTTTATCCTCTATAGCAACAAATGCTTTAGGTAAATATTCACCCATTTCTGCAAGAGTTATTATTTCTCTATTTTCATCGCCATTTAATGTTGCTACTTGATTTCCATCTAAATCTATTAATACACTATTTTCTACACCTATTTCTAAATCTTTAACACTTATTTTAAAATCGTCTCCAAAAAGTCCAAAAAATAAGCCCGCAAAAACACCCGCACCAATTATTATAGCTATAATAACTAATACAATCAAAATTTTAAAAAGTAATTTTAATTTAGGATGTTTTCCTTTTTTCTTTTTATCTTTATCTTTTTTATTAGCCTCTTTATTTTTTACGGTTTTAACTTTTTTTGTTTTTTCTGTATCTTCACTTTTTTTACTTTTCTTTTTAGCTCCCATAAAAATATCCTCCTTTGTAGTACAAAAGTACATAGGCATATTATATTACAAATATGTTAAAAATGAAAGTATTTTAAGAAAATTTTAAGTATATTATATATAATATAGCCAAAAAAATTTCCCCGTAATAATTTTCCTCTTTTCTATCCTTGATTATTACTTTATCTATTTTTTAATATAATACTTATAATTCATCTAATATATCTTCTACACATGTAACACATCTTGCACCTTGTTTTATTAATTCATTTGTCCCAACTGAATTGTTGCTTGTAATATTGCCTGGTATTACAAATATATCTTTTCCTTGTTCTAATGCAAAATCTACT
The DNA here is from genome assembly GCA_948471035.1 of uncultured Clostridium sp. GTDB lineage: Bacteria > Bacillota > Clostridia > TANB77 > CAG-508 > RGIG8482. The sequence continues at coordinate 26,036 of CAOKRC010000010.1, read as the reverse complement.
GTTATTAATGTTCCACTTTTCTCTTTTGCTTCTACTACAATAACCCCATCACTTAATCCACTTATAATTCTGTTTCTCGCTGGAAAATTCATTTTATTTGCATTTGTTCCTATTACATATTCTGTAATAATTACTCCTCTATTTTCTAATATTTCATTATATAATTTTAAATTTTCACTAGGATATATTCTATCAAGTCCGCTTCCTAAAACAGCTATTGTTTTACCTTTTTCTTTTAATGCTCCAATATGTGCAGCACTATCTATTCCTTTTGCCATCCCGCTTATAATACATATTCCTTCTTTCGCTAATTCATGTGCAAATTTTGTAGAAATATTTTCTCCATATTTACTACAATTTCTACATCCAACAATTGCAATTACTTTGTTACAACTTAACAGTTTTCTATTTCCTTTATAATATAAAACTACAGGTGCATCATAAATGTTTCTTAGTTTTCTAGGATAATCTTCATCTAATATAGTAATCATTCCAATATGATATTTCTCCATATATTTTATGTATTGTTCTAAATCTTTCCTATATCTTTCATCTAAAATTTGGTTTGCTATTATTTCTCCTATACCTTTTGCTTTTATCAATTCTTCTTTGGATAATTTCCAAATTATTTTTGGTGTTTTATAAATCTCTAATAATTGTTTAATTTTTATTGGTCCTAATCCTTCAATTCTAGATAACCATATCCAATATTTTTTATCTTGCATATATTTTCCTCCTTGTATAAACATTTTTTACAACAAAAAAAGAGAAGCGTATATAATCGCTTCCCTTCGATTTTAATGTTAATTCTTTCATTATCGTAAATAATTATTTACCATTCACTCTTTACTAATAAATTTCGCCCCCACAAAATTTATAGCAATTATTTTATTCTTGCTTTTGCTGCTTTAACTACATTTGTCATAAGCATTGCAATTGTCATTGGTCCTACTCCTCCAGGTACTGGTGTTATGTATGATGCTTTTTTTGATACATCTTCAAAATCAACATCTCCTACAATATGTCCTTCCTCATTTCTATTTATTCCAACATCTATTACAACTGCTCCAACTCTTACCATATCTGCTTTTATAAAGTTTGGTTTTCCTAGTGCTGCAATTACTATATCTGCATTTTTGGTTGTGTTTGCAAGGTCTTTTGTTTTAGAATGGCAAATTGTAACTGTTGCATTTTTGTTTAATAAGCATTGTAATAATGGTTTTCCTACAATATTACTTCTTCCTACAATAACTGCATGAGCTCCCTCTAATGGCACATTATATGCCTCTAACATTTTTATAATTCCATATGGAGTACAAGATACAAAACAATCTTGGTTTAGGCTTAACTTTCCAACATTTATTGGGTTAAATCCATCTACGTCTTTTTCAGTTGCAATTTCTTTAAAAGCTTCATTTATATCTAATTGTTTAGGTAATGGACTTTGAAGTAAAATTCCATGAATGTTTTTATCCACATTCAAAATATGTATTAAATTTAATAACTCGTCCATAGTAGTATTTTCTTCTAACAAATATTCTTTGTAATCTACACCAATTTCTTCACATGCTTTAGATTTATTTTTAACATATACTTTTGATGCTTTATCATCTCCAACCATAATAACTGCAAGTCTTGGATTAATCCCCTTTTTCTTTAATTCGTCGACTTCTTCTTTTAAATTTTCACGAATACTTTTAGCTAGTGCTTTTCCATCTATTAATTCCATTTTAAAATCAATTCCTTTCTCGCTTCGCTCTAAAGGCACACATAGTTATAAAAGAAATTATATTTCTTTCAAATTATACTCCTTTTATAATCCTTTACACAAGTAAAAATACATAATGTTTCATCCTTGTGAATCTATTTTTTCATATTGTATATTAAAGATAAGTTTTTTTCAATGCTTTTTAAAAAAATTTTCTTATGTAGGGATGTGTCAAATTTGACACATCAAAAATACTAACAACATTTTTTACAACATATAAGCATTATAATTCTTATTAAAATTAATACTACTAAAAGTATTGCTATTGCAACAATTGCTCCTATTCCTAATAATGCAAGAATTCCTGTTAAAGCTCCTACAATTACTCCTATTACAAATGCAAATAAAACAAATAATATAGTTAATATTAAGTCTACACAACATTTTTTATTTCTACACATATCTTGTTCAAACATAATATCACCTCCTTATAACACTAAAACGTGTTATAATATATTATATTCATGTCCCAAAAAGAGGTGACAAGTTTCGACAAAAATCCATTTTATAAATATATATTTCCTTCCATTCCACCTGCTCTAGTACTAACATATATACACTTGCTTCATTATGGAACTTTCATTTCGCAAATTCAAATATATATCTTCATTTATACTAATTTAATATTATTTTTCCACTCTAATATTAATCATATTTTTCACTTTCATTTCTCCTGCTCTTGTAATTTTTCCATATCCATATTTCTTTTTTAAATCATCCATTACTTTATCTAGCTTTTCTTGCTTTTTATTATTGTTTGTATCAAATAATGATATTTGTACTTCATCTTCATTAATTAATTTATCTACCCTTAAACCTATTAAACGTACTGCTCTATTTTGGTGTAATTCTTCTAATAGATTTTTTGCAGTTTCATATATCTCTTTTGTTACATTTGTTGGTTTGTCTAGTTTTCTTTGATGTGAAAAATTTTTAAAATCTTTTGTTCTTATTTGAACATTTACAACTCCTGCTAATAGTTTATATTTTCTTAATCTAAAGCCTACTTGCTCTGTTAATGCAAGTAATATTTCATTTAACTTATTAATATTGTATACATCTTCTGGTAATGTAATAGAATTTCCTATTCCTTTTGGTATTTCTTGTTCATATACCACTTCACTATCATCAATTCCATTTGCATATTCCCACATTATTCTTCCATGCTTACCAAATTTTTTTATTAATATATTTTTATCATATCTTGCAATATCTCCAATTGTTTTTATTCCAAGCTGTCTTAGTTTTCCTATACTTTTTCTTCCTACCATAAATAAATCTTCTGCTGGTAATTTCCACATTTTATTTTGAATTTCATTTTGATATAATGTATGCACTTTATTTGGTTTTTCAAAATCAGATGCCATTTTTGCAAGCAATTTATTATTTGCTACACCTACATTTACTGTAAAACCTAATTCTTCTTTTACTCTTTTACTAATTTCATATGCTTTATCAATCACTTTTTCATCTTTTCTTAAAAATAACGTTAAATCCATAAAACATTCATCTATAGAAAAGCGTTCTATTTTATCTGTATATTCTAAAAGTAAATTATATAATTTATTAGAATATTTTTTATAATTTTCGTAATTTCCTTGATATACTTGAACATTTGGACATTTCTTTCTTGCTTGATAAATAGGTTCTCCTGTTCGTATTCCAAATTCTTTTGCTTTCATACTTTTAGCAAGTACTACTCCATGTCTACTACTTTCATCTCCACCTATTATAGCAGGAATCGTTCTTATATCTAGCTCTTCTCCTAAACTTAATCTTTCAATAGCTGTCCATGATAAAAACGCATTGTTTACATCTACATGTAAAATTTGTCTTTCCATATCATCACCACATTTATTATAGAACGTATGTTTTTGTATGTCAAGTATAATTTATTTTGTCTATACTTTGCAATTCGCTTCCGCGTAGTAATATAGTTATTTTGAAAAGTTTCGACACTAGTATTTTGTAAAAGAGTATATTTTTTCTTAATTTGTGTCATACTGTAAAAAAAGAATTTTTAGAGGTGACAGTATTTGAAAACAAATTCAAAATTAGAGGAATTTAATGTAGCCGAAAAGTATGGAACTGAAAGTATTCTACCACATGATGAATTTTTATCAAAAATGAATTTTTTAAAAAATGGTTTAACAACTGATTTTGCTAAAAGTTTACTTCAAAAAAATGGACCAAATGAGCTAAAAAGTGCAAGAGAAAAAAAATGGTATAACTATTTTTTTGATAGTCTTTTTAGCCCTTTTAATATTATTCTTTTAGGAATTATGCTTGTACTTTTTTATACTGATGTAATTTTACAAGAAAATGCAAACTATTCTAACATTATAGTTATTCTTATTTTAGTAAGTGCTTCTACCTTACTTGAATTTTCGCAAGAGTATCGTTCTAATAAAGCAGCAATAAAGTTAAAAAGTTTAGTTGCAACTACCACTACTGTTTTAAGAGATAATATAGAAACCAAAATTCCAGTAAAAGAAGTTACATTAGGCGATATAATAATACTTTCTGCAGGTGATTTAATTCCTGCTGACCTAAGAATTATAGAAGCTAAAGATTTATATGTTAGCCAATCATCTCTTACAGGTGAATCTGATGCAGTTAAAAAAGTGGTAAATACTGAACTAAAATCTATTAAAGATATAGAAAATATAACTGATTTAGATAATATATGTTTTATGGGCACAAATGTTATAAGCGGTAGTGCTAAGGGAATTATTATTAAAACTGCTAAAGACAGTTACTTTGGTAAAATTGCAAAAAATATCACAACTGGCAAACCAAAAACTGCATTTCAAATAGGTCTTGAAAATGTTAGTAAACTATTAGTTAGATTTATGTTAGTTATGATTCCTATTACATTTTTAATTAACATATGGAAACATGATGTATTGACCGCATTTACTTTTTCTGTTGCCATTGCAATTGGCATTACCCCTCTACTTCTTCCAGTTATTCTTTCTTCAACACTTGCTAAAGGTGCAATTAGAATGTCTAAAAAGAAAACTATTGTAAAAAAATTAGACTCTATTCAAAGTTTTGGAGCTATGAATATATTGTGTACAGATAAAACTGGAACTCTTACAGAAGATAAAATAGTACTTGAAAAATACCTAGATGTACAAGGTAATGAATCTTATGGTGTTTTAAAACATGCTTTTTTAAATGCTTATTTTCAAACAGGTTTAAAAGGTAATATTGATGAAGCAATTATAAAAAGAGCTTTAGAACATGATATGGGAAATATTATAGAAAACTATAGAAAGATAGATGAAATTCCTTTTGATTTTTCAAGAAGACGTCTTTCAGTTGTTGTTTCAAGTGGAGAAAAAACTCAACTTATTACTAAGGGTGCTGTTGAAGAGATTTTAAGTATTTGTACAATGATTAGCCTAAATGGTGAAGTATCTAAAATCACAAATGAAATTAAAGATAATATTCGAAATATCACCAAAAATATGAATAAAGATGGGTTAAGGGTAGTTGCTGTATGTCAAAAAAATGATATAGATGGTATTACTGATTTTAGCATTAAAGATGAATTGAAAATGGTTTTAATGGGATTTGTCGGTTTCTTAGACCCTCCAAAAGAAAGTGCAAAAGAAGCTATTGATAGATTAAATAATAAAGGGGTTCGTGTTATTGTTTTAACAGGTGATAATGCAGAAGTTACTAAATGTATTTGTGAAAAAGTAAATATAAACTCTTCAAAAATAGTTTTAGGTAGCCAGATTGATAAACTTCAAGATAGTGCAGTTTTAAGACTTCTTAAAAATACCAACATATTTGCTAAACTTTCTCCTATACAAAAAGCTAGAATTATAAGATTACTTAAAGAATCTGGTAATGTTGTTGGTTATATGGGTGATGGAATAAATGATAGCCCTTCTCTTACTAATGCTGATGTTGGAATAAGTGTTGATACTGCTGTAGATATTGCTAAAGAAACCTCTGATGTAATTTTGCTTGAAAAAGATTTAAATGTATTATTAGATGGTGCCTTAGAAGGAAGACGTACTTTTGCAAATCTTTTGAAATATATTAAAATGGCTGTTAGCTTTAATTTTGGTGAAGTGTTATCTGTACTAATTGCAAGTATACTACTTCCATTTCTTCCTATAACACCTATACAACTTTTAGTACAAAGTTTACTTTATGATTTAGGACAATTATCATTGCCATTTGATAATGTAGATGCTGAATACTTAGAAAAACCACGAAAATGGGATTTAAAAAGTTTGTTACACTTTATGCTATTTATGGGACCAACAAGCTCTATATTTGATTTAATGGTATTTGCTAGCTTATGGTTTGGATTTAATTTAAGATTACCTGATGCTGCTCTATTCCAAACAATTTGGTTTTCATATGGAGTTGTATCAAACTTAATTGGATTACACATTATAAGAACGGCAAAAACTCCATTTGTAAAAAGTAATGCAGCAAAACCTGTATATGCGACTTCAATACTTTTAAGTATAATAGCCTTAATTGTACCTTTTACTTTTTTAGGTAAATGGATTGGCCTTGTAGGATTTTCACCAGTTTATTTAATTGTAATTATCGGCTTTCCTATTTTATATTGTTTCATAGCAAGTATTGTTAAGAAATTGTATATTCTAAAGTATGGTGAATGGATTTAAATTACTATGCTAGTCTAAACAGTAAAGAAAAAGCCCCCTTTATCTAATGGAGCTGGTGCGAAGCGACTGAGGCTTTTAAAAAATAATTTGTATAGCATATTATTTGGTTGAATTACATGGGTCGCTTAACATAATTGATTTATTTTTGTGTTTATGTTATAATATATTTGTAACTATCAACCGAAGAGTTTAGTACTAATGTACAGAAAGGAAATAGTATGGAAGATACTAAAACCATTATTTTTGTACCACTTACAAGCGACCTTCTTATGTATAATCTCACAGAGAGTCAGCTGACCACTTTACTAAATTCCTTAAATGGTGATTTTAAAAAGGTTGAGCCTGATCTTGAGATATACCAAGTTAATACAGATAATGTCGCTGAAATTTATTCTACACTGTTCACTCAAAAAGCAATAATCCCTGCTACATAAGTAGCAGGGATTTTATGTATGTTAAATAGTTATAACCTTCAATTAATTGTTTACAATTTTTTGCTATAACACGAATGATAAAACTATTACTGCAATTCCTACAATTACTCTATAAATTGCAAATCCTTTGAAACTTCCTTTTTTTAGATATTCTAGTAAAAATTTAATTACAAATATTCCAACTAAAAAGCTCACTATTATTCCTATAAAAAATGGTATGCTAAATACAAAATCTTTAAATTTGTATAGAGTTGCTGCAAATACTATTGGAGTTGATAATAAAAATGAATATTTTGCAGTTGATTCTCTATCTACTCCCATTAGCCTTCCTGTAGTCATTGTTACACCTGAACGTGAAACTCCTGGTATAAATGCTAAACTTTGAGATAACCCTATTAAAAATGTTTGTTTTAAACTCATATGTTCATAATCTGTATTTGATTTTCCATTTTTATCCACTATATATAGCACAATTCCCATTACAACTAATGCTATTCCAATAATAATTGGTTTTGTTAATACATCATCTAAGAAGTGGTCTAATAAAAAGCCTATTGCTCCACCAGGTATTGTTGCAAGTACTATGTACCAAAACATTCTTCCTTCTGTTGTTTTTTCTTTTTTTACTACTTGATTAAATCCACCTTTAATTAACTCTACCCAATCTTTGAAGAAAAATATTCCTATTGCTAAAAGTGTTCCAAAGTGTAATGCTACATCAAACCCTTCGAATGCTACTACAAATTCTTGTGATTTAGTCCATCCTAAAATCCAAGGTATGATGTTTAAGTGTGCTGAACTTGATATTGGTAAAAGTTCAGTAAGTCCTTGTACTATTCCTAAGATAATTGCTTGTAATATTGTCATTTTTCATTTCTCCTTTTATTAATTTATTATTTTGAATTTTTCTTTACCCTCCAATATATTTTTCAGTGAAAGATTATATAATTTATTTTAGAAATGGAAGATTTAACCACGTGGGGACCGCTGAATGCTGTTAAGGCTTTGCCTGTTACAGCATCAGTGGGAAGGTTATAATCTGGAATGTATAAAATCAATTATATAACCTTTCACTGATATATTAATGAAAAAGAATCTCTAACCTATTTCTTTAAACATATTAATTAATGTTTCTTTCATAAATTCAGCTGAAGTTACTGGTGATACTTTTCCTGGAAGTGATAATGCCCAATTAAATTTTATTCCTAATTCTTTTATAGCTACCCTATCTACCCCACCAGGATTTGATGCTAAATCTATTATTAACGCATCTTTTTTAACTTCTTTTAACATTTCTCTATCTAATACCACAAATGGTATTGTATTAATTATAATATCATATTTATTTATTTTTTCTTTTAATTCTATTAAATTAATTGGCTCATATCCATATGCTTTTATCCATGCAAGGTCTGTTGTTTTTCTAGCTTCACACGCAACTTTGGCGCCAATTCCATCTAACATTTTTGAAAGTACTTTTCCAATTCTACCAAATCCCATTACCAAAACGTTATTTCCATGTAGATTTTTAGGTGTTTCATTTATAGCAATTTGTAATGCTCCTTCTGCTGTTGATATTGCATTTAAAACAGCTAATTCTTCTCTTTTTACAATATCTAATATTGTTATATTTCTTTCATTTGCTTTATCATATACCTCTTGTTTTATACTACCTGCTATAAAAGTTTTTCCCTCTAATGCATTTAGCAATTCATCTATAGTAACTTTATTATCACTAAATGGCGTATTTATATATTCACCACTACTTGATAGTGGTAATGGTCCAATAACAATATCTGCATCTTTTATGCATTCTTCTATATTGTTACACTTCTTAGAGATTTCTGGACTTTTTTCTAATCCATAAGTATTTACTATGTAATTTTCTTTTTCAAGCATTTCCACTAGTTTAACTATTCGTAAATCTCCACCTATTACAGCTATGGTTTTAATCAAATTAATCACTTTCCTTATAACACATTTAGGTTTTTGGTTTTACCTATAAACCATATAATTCATATTTATTTTATGATTTTATTTACAGACTTATTCCTTTTCTTTTTGCTCTTCTATATCTATTATTTGATTTTGCTTTTCTTTTTTTAATTTAATATTATTAAAACTCAACTTTCCTACTAATTTCATTGTTTTTTCTAAATGTTCTTGAACTTTTATTTCTTTTTGTGTTAGATTATTATCTTTTACTTGTTCATCATCCATATTAGGATAGTTTATATAGCTTTTAATAGGAATAAATATTGGCTCTTTATCTGCTTTGTTATAAAAATCATGTTCTAGTTCAATTGCAATATTTAAAAATTTTATAGCATTTTCTTTGTCGCCTCTAATCATATATATCTTGGCTAAATTGTAATACGCTTTTGGTTCAACATCTTTACTTAAAACACTTTGCATAAAATACTTTTCAGCTTCTTCTAAATCATTATATATTAAACTTATTTGTGCTAAACTATAATATCCATTATACAGTAATGTATTTATTTCTGCCGCCTTTTCATAACAAGATTTTGCATTTTTAAAGTCGTTTAACATTGTATATACTATTCCCATATTATAATATAATTCATAACTAGCGGGATTATATTTTAATGCATCGTTATATATATTAGATGCCTCTTTATATCTTTCTTGTTCACAATATATATCTCCTAAAAGTATTGTTGCATCTAACATTTCTGGCTTTTTCTTTAAAAGTTCTTCTAACATTTCGCTTGCTTCTTTTTTCTTTCCTAAATCATTTAACAAATATGATACTTTATAATAAGAATCATAATCCTTTTTATTTATTTGTATTGCTTGCACATATTCATCAATTGCTTTTCTCATTCCGCCTTCTTTTTCATAAATTTCCGCTAACATCTTGTGTCCCAAATAACTCTCATGATATTTCGTAATAAGATTGATTAAAAAATTTTTTGCTCCTTTGGTATCACTCATTAAGATTGCAATTTTTGCAAGTGTAATATAGATAATTTCTGAAAAATCTATACCTTTAAATTCTATAAATATGATTATTATTGGTATTATAACTGACAATATATAAACAAGAAATTTCATAAAATATCCCATATTTAGTCTAAAAATAATTTCTATAAATCCAATTAAAATTCCTAAAGCCTGCATACAAAGGATAATTACATAGTTAGTATCATTCTTTTTTATCATTTTAAAGAAAATTATTATAAATAATGAAAATGCTAATATATTAAAAATAATCTTCTCAAATAACATTTTCTTTCCCCTTTCTTGTTTTAATATAATTATTTTATGACATTTTTTTCTAAAAGTCTATAGAATTGGTAAATATTATACAAAAAAATAAGGGTGTGCAAGCACCCTTATTTTTCTTATTTCTTCGTCATAGCATGCAATACTACATATTTATTTGCATCCATTATGGGAGCAATTACTATTTCGCCTTCTCTTTCCCACCCTTCCTGACATCTTGAATTAATATCTTTTTCCAAGACGTCAATCGCTTTGTCTATAGCATCAACTGATTCTACAACAATATCATATTGGGGAATGTTTTCGGTTACTTCGATACCACGTTTTTTTCTTACCGCATGGGCCACAACGCATTGTTTCGAGTTGTATTTTAAGGGGCTAATTATAATCCCCCCTTCTCTTTCCCAGCCATTTTGGCACATCTCATTAACTTCAGATGCCAATATTTTAATAGCCTTATATAAAGAGCTATCAGCAACTTTAACAATATGGTACCTTTGCATAGGTTCTACTGTTTCTGTGTAATATCTTGCCATCATTTTGCTAACTTTTTCATTTTGCATAAAGTGTCTCCTTTATAATAAATAAGACATTATCCATCTTGCACTGGATATATTAACAGGTTACCATAATTATATCATTTGTATTATCTTTTGGCAAGCCTAGTTATTGCTTATTTTTTACATATACTAGTATTTTCAATCTGTTTTTTACCCATCACCTCTATATTGTTAAATATTTATTCTAAATACTTCTTTAAAAATTTACCTGTATAACTTCTATCATTTTTTACTATTTGTTCTGGAGTACCTACAGTTATTATTTCTCCACCATTATCTCCACCTTCTTGTCCAAGGTCTATTATATGGTCTGCTGTTTTTATTAAATCTAAATTGTGTTCTATTACTATTATACTATTTCCAGTATCTACTAATCTTTGTAAAATATCTACTAACCTATGAACATCTGCTATATGAAGTCCTGTTGTTGGTTCATCTAATATATACAAAGTTTTTCCTGTTGCTTTTTTTGATAGTTCTGTTGCAAGTTTTACACGTTGTGCCTCTCCACCAGAAAGTGTAGTAGATGGTTGTCCTAGTTTTATATACCCTAATCCTACATCATTTAGTGTTTGTATTTTTTGTTTTATTTTAGGTACATTTTCGAAGAAAACTAATGCTTCTTCTACTGTCATATCTAATACATCTGCAATTGTTTTTCCTTTATATTTTACTTCTAGAGTTTCTCTATTATATCTTTTACCTTTACATACTTCACAAGGAACATATATATCTGGTAAAAAGTGCATTTCTATTCTTAATATACCATCACCTGAACATGCTTCACATCTTCCACCTGGCATATTAAAACTAAATCTACCTTTTTCATATCCTCTTAATTTTGCCTCATTTGTAGTAGCAAATATTTCACGAATACTATCAAATACTCCTGTATAAGTTGCAGGGTTAGAACGTGGTGTTCTTCCTATTGGAGATTGGTCTATATTAATTATTTTATCTATATTTTCTAATCCTTTTACTTCTTTACATTTTCCTGGCTTTTCATTTGAACCATTTAGTTCTTTCGCAACCCTTTTATACAATACTTCATTAACTAGAGTACTCTTTCCTGAACCTGAAACACCAGTCACACAAGTAAATACTCCTAGTGGAAATTTAACATTTATATTTTTTAAGTTATTCTCTTTTGCTCCAATTATTTCAATTGCTTTCCCATTTGATTTTCTTCTTTTTTTAGGTACAAGTATTTTCTTTCTTCCACTTAAGTATTGTCCTGTAATAGATTCTGGCACTTGTTTTATTTCCTCTGCTGTGCCTTGTGCCATTACACGTCCACCATGCACTCCTGCTTCTGGCCCTATATCTATTATTTGGTCTGCTGCATACATTGTATCTTCATCATGTTCTACTACTATTAGAGTATTTCCTAAATCACGTAATTTTTTTAATGTAGCTATTAATTTATCATTATCTCTTTGATGTAATCCTATACTTGGTTCATCTAGTATATAAAGAACTCCTGTTAATCCAGAACCTATTTGTGTTGCAAGACGTATACGTTGTGCCTCTCCACCTGACAATGTTCCCGCTGCTCTTGATAATGTTAAGTATTCAAGTCCTACATCTATTAAAAATTGAAGTCTTTGTTTTAATTCTTTAAAAATCATATCTGCAATCATTGCTTCTTTTTTAGTAAGTTTCAATGATTCTAGATATTCTTTTATTTTAACAATAGACATTTCTGTTAATTCATTTATGTTTTTATCTCCAACTTTTACTGCCAAACTTTCTTTTTTTAGCCTTGCACCGTGGCAAGTTTCACAAGGACTATAACTCATATATAACTCATAAAAATCTCTCATTCCTTGAGATTTTGTTTCATTATAACGTCGTTCAAGAGTTGGTATAACTCCTTCAAATGGTGCTTTAAATTTTCTTGTTCCGTGCTGCTGAAGTATATTCAAAATCTATTTCTTCATCACCAGTACCATATAAAATCTTTTCTAAAAATTCGCGTGGCAATTTTTTTATTGGCTGTTTTATATTTACTCCATAGTGTCTTCCTATACTTTCAAAATACATTTTAGCCATTGTATCGCCTTTTTTCATTGTGCTTGCGCCAAACGCTTTTACTCCATCATATAGGGTTTTATTTTTATCTGGTATAATTAAATCTTCATCCATTTTCATTAAATAGCCTATTCCTGTACAACTTGGACAAGCACCAAATGGATTATTAAATGAAAACATTCTTGGAGATAGTTCTTCAAAACTTATTCCACAATCAGGACACGCATAGTTTCCACTATACAATTTTTCTTTATGTTCTCCATCTTTTATTGAATCAATTAACACTAGATTATTTGCATGTTTTAGTGCTATTTCCACTGATTCTGCAAGCCTATTTCTTATCTCTTCTTTTATAACTAACCTATCTACAATTATTTCTACATTATGTTTTTTCTTTCTATCTATTTGTAGGTCATCTGTTAACTCAACTGTTTCCCCATCTATTCTTGCACGAACAAATCCCTCTTTTGTAAAATCTTCAAGTAACTTAGTAAATTCACCTTTTCTTCCTCTAATAACAGGTGCTAATACTTGAATTTTAGTTCCTTCTTCTAATTCCATAATGTTGTCTACCATTTGATCTAGTGTTTGTTTTTCAATTTTCTTACCGCAATTTGGACAATATGGCACACCTATTCTTGCATATAACAAACGAATATAATCATATATTTCTGTTACTGTTCCAACAGTAGAACGTGGATTTTTTGATGTAGTTTTTTGGTCTATTGATATGGCTGGTGAAAGCCCTTCAATACTCTCTACATCTGGTTTTTCCATTAATCCTAAAAATTGACGTGCATAACTAGACAAACTTTCAACATACCTTCTTTGTCCTTCTGCATATAATGTATCAAATGCAAGAGAAGATTTTCCGTGAACCTGAAAGTCCTGTTATTACAACAAGTTTATCTCTTGGTATTTCTATATTTATATCCTTTAAGTTGTGTTCTTTTGCTCCCTTTATTACTATTTTATCATTCATTTATTTACCCCCAGTATGTATTTACAGTTTATATTATTAATACATACGTATCATATTATACTATATTTATTTCGTTTAAACAAGTGTTTGTAATAAATTTTTTATAATATAAAGAGGACTGTTAATAACAATCCCCTTTTCAGGTTTAAAAAACTCTCCTTCCTGCCTATTGCTCTTCCCGATAAATCACCTTGCCGGTTTCCTTATCTTTATGCACAATCGGCTGTGCATGTTTCTTTGAAGGTTTCTTTCTTCCCTTCAATTCTTTTTTCCTTGCATCGAGATAATTTCTTTCTTCCTGTTGCATTTTAGTACTCCTCCTTGTTATTTGTTATACTTAAGTAAACCACATGGAGGCATCTACTTAATATACATAATATTATATCACTTTTTTAGGTAATTGCAATAGTTTTTTAAAAACATATACATAAAATGTTACTATTAAATCTAAGATTATTGTAATTGTCGTAAATGTAGTAATATATTTGGTATAAAATAATAAATTAGAGTGAGTATACTACTAGACTGTTTTTTGAACGTTAACATTTACACATATTTTTCTACTTTTATAATAAATCTACCTTTTTTCGTATTTCCTATTACGTCTACTACTTTAAATCTACCCTTTCCTCTTATAGTTATAATATCAGCTTCTTTTATTGTTTTTGAATCCTTAATAACATTTTCAAAATTCACAAAAACTCTTCCTGTACTTATTATCTCTTCTGCTTTGGTTCTTGATGTTTTTGCAAGTTCTGAAACAATATTATCCAATCTTAATGAAGATACTATAATTTGTATTTCTTCTGTTTTTATTTCTTGTTTATGTAGTTCTTCAATTTTCTTAGTTTGTATTAAAGACTTACCAAATCTTGTTAGGCTTGATATATTGCTATTTACAAAACCTAATATTTCATTTAAAACTATAACGTTAGCTCCTTCATCAAATACTATTATATCACCTATCTTTTCTCTTTTTATTCCAAGTTTCATAAGCCCTCCAAGATAATCTCTATGTGTGTAAGTTCCTTGTAATTCATTTGGTAAAATAATCTCCACTATTTGCATTATATTATTATAGTTTTTTTCTACAAATTGTTTTTCAAATTTTTCTGGATAAAAGATTACTACTTCTCTTTCGGTATTATCATTTCCTCCAAAAAACAAATAATTTTCACACCTTATGCTATTTAATAATTTTTGCACTAAATTTTTTTGATATAAATCTAAAAAATCTGTATTTGTTATCTTATTTTTTGATTTTGCAAACTCCATTTTATCTAGAACTTTAGCTATTAGTAATCTTTCCTCTTCTTTACTATACTTCTTTAAAATTTCTTGTTTATTCATATTTATCCCTCATTATATAAGTTAGTATTATAATACCACACTCTATTATAAATTTCTACTGTTATACATTTATATAATGGAATTTTTAGTCAATTGTTGCACTTTATGTAAAATTATTGTATAATAAAAAATGTAACTAATTGTTTTATATTTTCAAATCCTCACAAATTGCGAGGTAGAAAGGGTTTTTCAATGAGCAATACAAATGATGCTTTCACTGGAGTCCATGGATTATTCTCAAAATAGGCTAGGTATCCAATTTCTGCAATGCAGAAATCTCTTATTGAGAATACTGCTGAATGGATTATTAGCCAAGTAAGACCTCGGCTTAATTACATCCAATATTCTGCTAATTTATTAGCCTTTAAAAAATCTATCATAGATTTTTTAACAGAACGATTTGAAGCACTTAATTGTGCTAATATTCGTACAATCGGATCAAATTCTAAGTTATATGAATTAGCAGCTAAAACAGGTATCCCCAATAAAGTTTTGCCACAAAATATTAGCATTATTATAAACAAGCAAATGTGCTATTATTTAAAAGGCTCCTTTCAACAGAAGCATATAATTAAAAGCTATTGAAAAAATTCTAGCACTATCCATAACGGTTAGTGCTAGTTTTCTATTTATTAACCAGTATTATACTCCAACACTCAAAATCTAAAATTCTGCATTTTCTCCTAATTCTTCTTCTATATTTAATAATCTATTATATTTAGCAACTCTATCTGTTCTACAAGGTGCACCTGTTTTTATTTGACCTGCGTTTGTAGCAACTGCTATATCTGCAATTGTAGTATCTTCTGTTTCACCAGACCTATGTGATACTACTGCTGTATATCCATTTTTCTTGGCAATCTCAATTGCATCTAAAGTTTCTGTTAGTGTTCCTATTTGATTTGGTTTTATTAAAATACTATTTGCAACTCTCGCTTTAATTCCTTTTTGTAATCTTTTTTTATTTGTTACAAATAAATCATCCCCCACAAGTTGTACTTTATCTTTTAATTTATCTGTTAACCTTTTCCAAGACTCCCAATCTTCTTCAGCAAGACCATCTTCTATTGAAATAATTGGATATTTACCTACAAGTTCTTCTATATAATCTACCATTTCATCTCTTGACCTAAACACATCTGTCTTCCAAAAATAGTATCCATCTTTTCCTATTTTTTTAGCTTCTTCAAACATCTCTGTACTTGCAACATCAAGTGCTAGACATATGTCCTTTTTAGGTTCATACCCTGCTTTTTTAATAGCTTCTATAATAGCTTCAATTGCCTCTGTCTCATCTTCTAAATTTGGTGCAAAACCTCCTTCATCTCCTACTGCGACAGAATATCCTTTTTCTTTTAATACTTTTTTTAAATTATGATATACTTCTACTCCCATTTGTAATCCTTCTTTAAAAGTAGTTGCTCCTACTGGTATTATCATAAATTCTTGAATATTAATATTATTATCTGAGTGTTTACCACCATTTAAAATATTCATCATTGGACGTGGTAATTTCTTAGCATTTATCCCTCCAATATATTTATAAAGGGACATGCCTAGTGAATTTGCTGCAGCTTTTGCTACTGCAAGTGATACTCCAAGTGTTGCATTAGCACCAAGTCTAGATTTATTTGGAGTATCATCTAATAAAATAAGCTCTTTATCAATTTGTAACTGTTCATATACATTCATTCCTTCTATTTTTTTTGCTATTTTTTTATTTACATTTTCTACTGCTTGTAAAACACCTTTTCCTAAATATCTTTCTTTATCTCCATCTCGTAGTTCAACTGCTTCAAAACTTCCTGTAGATGCTCCAGATGGAACCATCGCTACCCCCGAAAAACCTCCTTGTGTAACAACTTCTACTTGTACAGTTGGATTTCCTCTTGAATCTAGCACCTCTAATGCTGATACTTTTTCAATACTTAAATAATCTTTCATAATATCTCCTCTTTCTAAATTAACATTTTTAACTACATATATTATGATACTGTTTTTTGAAATTTATTCCATTTTTTATGATAACAAACGGGCAGTTACTAAACCCTACCCTACACTTAGGGTAATTTCTTTGAAGAATTATAATCACTTCTTCCTATACAACAAAAAAGTACCTAACTTAAAGTTAAGCACTTTTATAATATTCACTATTTAATTTTCTTCTAATATTGGATTTATTTCTTCTAATAATGTTTTTGTTATTATTTTGCTACTATAATCAAATTTTTCTTGGTCTTTTGGTTCTAATTCTAATTTAACTATTTCTTTAATTCCTTTACGATTAATAATTGCTGGAACTCCTATAAATAATCCTTTTTGTCCATATTCTCCATCTTGATAAGTTGATACTGGCATTATTGCATTTTCATCATCTAGAATTGATTTTACCAATCTTGTTAAAGAAATTCCAATGCCATAGTAAGTCGCTTTTTTCTTATTAATAATCTCATATGCTGCTTGCTGAACATTATTATATATTTTGTCTAAGTCTTTTATGTCTTTTCCATTTTCTTTCATAACATCAAGAAGTTTTTTACATCCTACGTAACAATGTCCCCATGGAACAAAAGAAGAATCTCCATGTTCACCTATTATATATGCATGAACATTTTTACTAGCAACATCTAGATATTCTCCTATTAAAAAACGTAATCTTGCTGTATCTAAAACAGTACCAGAACCTATTACTCTTTCTTTCGGAAATCCTGAAGTCTTATAAACAACATATGTCATTAAATCTACAGGATTACTTGCTACTACAAAAATACCTTTAAATCCATTGTCTACAACTTGTTTTGTTATATCTTTCATAATTTTTGCATTTGCTTTTGCAAGTTCTAGCCTTGTTTGCCCTGGTTTTTGATTTAAACCTGCTGTTATTACAACTATATTTGCATCTCTACAATCCGAATAATCTCCTGCTTTTATATCCATTTTACTAGGAGCAAATGGCATACCATGAGATAAATCCATTGCTTCTCCTTCTGCTTTTTCTTTCAAAACGTCTATTAAAACCATCTCGTTAACTCCGTCCTTGGTTTAAAATAGAATATGCCATACTCATTCCTACAAAACCAGTTCCAATTAATACAATTTTTCTTCTTTCTACCATAATTTTTCCTCCTTTTTAATTATAAGTAGTTTAACCTTTTATTTTTAAATTATTAGTATTTTTCACTTTTATCTCTTCACTCTTGCATATTCAAGTTTGGCGGTTGAACATTATTACCCATATTAGAACAATGATTGTTCATATAATGTAAATTTGGCTGGGGTACTGTGATTCGAACACAGGAATGTCGGAGTCAGAGTCCGATGCCTTACCGCTTGGCGATACCCCATTATGTATCTTTATATATATTAACACAATAAAGATAAAAATTCTAGTATTTAAACCAGAATTTTTACCTATTCAATTTTACTAGTATATTATTCATTTTTGTTTTCGAACTTCTGTTTGTTTATTTTATATTTTAGTTCTGTTTTTGTCAATAGTTTTTCTAAATTTTTTTATTGTATAAATTTTCCAGTAAAAATGATTGAAAAAAGTTACATTTTGTTATAAATTATATATATAAATTTTTTTCCAGAGGTGAATTATGAAGAAAAGTAAACAAAACAAAAAAACGAAAAATCAATTTACTCATTTAGAAAAATACAGATTAAATATTCAATGGATACTTCCAATATTTATTATCATTCTAATACTCTCTTATTTCGGTGTTGAATATGTTAAAGATTTAACATATCAAAATGTGTATAATAATATTACTGAACTTAGCGAACAAACAACTGCTCAATTAAATCAATCTATAACTGAACAAAAAAAGTTTGTTGAAATAATGGTTGATTCTATTAATAGTGGTTATTTTAAAACTCCTGAAGAAATATTTGAGCGCTACAGCTACGATTTAGAAGATTATCACTTTACAAGGCTTGTTATATTAGATAAAAAAGGAAATGGTACTACTAGTGATGGTCATATTGTAAAAAACTACCACAATATAGAAGAATTTTTCAATCAAGATACTGTATATTTATCTGAAAATAGACCTAGTACTGTTTCAAATAATCAAGTAAATATTTACTCTAAGACATTTACTTTGAATAAAGAAGAATTAGTATTATTTGCAACTGTAAATACTGAAGATTATAAAGAAATTTTATTAAGAAGATTATTCCATGGTAAAGGTGGTACTTATCTAATAAATAATAATGGTTCTATATTAATTGACTCTTTTAATGATATAAAAGAAAATAATATTAATTTGTATGACTATATAAAAACAAGTTATAATTTAAATACAGAAGATAGTAATAAGATTAATCTTATGGCAGAAAATATTAAAGCAAAACAAGTAGGAACTTTTGATATTAAATTAGAAAGAAACACACATTTTATTCACTATGAGAAACTTAGTGTAAATGATTGGTATGTTGTAACCCTTGCACCTGATGATACTATCGCTAAAGAACTTACTACATTTTTAGGAATATCACTTGGTGTCTGCCTTTTAGTTAATTTTGCTATAATAAGCATATGTATTTATATTGACATTTCAAATCAAAAAAAGAATAATAAATTATATAAAGTTGCCTATATAGACCCTGTAACTTTACTTGGTAACGAAGCATATTTTAAAGATAATGGTTCTGTATTATTACAAAATTCTACTAAAAATAAATACATTATTGTACTTGATATTAATAAATTTAAGGCACTTAATAATATCTATGGATATGAATTTTGTAACCATATTCTTAAAGCACTTGGAGAAAAATTAATAAAGCTTCTACCTTCTAACAATATTACTTGTAGAATCTCTAACGATGTATTTGCCACTATATTTAATTATGAACATGATATAAAAAACTTACTAGATAAAATATTTACTAATTCTTCACATTTAAAAATATATGATACTTCTATTCATGTTAATTTATCTATTGGAGTTTATAAAGTTAATGTGGAAGATACAGATATAAATAAAGCTTTAGATAAAGCATATATCGCTCGTTCTAAAATAAAGGGATTATATAATGATAACTATTATATATTTGATGAAGTGCTTGAAAATAAGTTAGTTGAAGAACAAAAAATTGAATCTTCTATGGAAGATGCTTTAAAAAACAGAGAATTCAAAGTAGTTTATCAGCCAAAAACTCTTACAAGTAATGAAAAATTTATCGGTGCAGAAGCTTTAATAAGATGGTACAAAGATGGAGAAATTATTTCTCCTGGTAAGTTTATTCCTTTGTTTGAAAAAAATAAATTTATTATTAAATTGGATTTATATATTTTTGAACAAGTGTGTAAAGATATGACTACTTGGAAAGAAAAATATGGATATATACCAATTGTATCTATTAATGTTTCAAAGGAACATTTTGTAGATGAGAATTTTATTAATGAATATGTAAGAATCACTGACAATTATAACTTAGATAGATCTCACATAGATTTAGAAATTACAGAAAGTGCAACGATTGATGGAAAAATAGATATTTTAAAGATATTAAACACTATAAAAGAAAAAGGATTTACAATTTCAATTGATGATTTTGGAACAGGATATTCTTCTCTTAGTATGTTACAAAATATGCCAATTGATATAATTAAAATTGATAAAGTCTTTGTAGATAAAGCAGATTTAACTAGTGATAAAAACATTATTAACTATATTATGATACTTGCAAATCGTTTAGGAGTAAAAACAATTGCAGAAGGCGTTGAAACAAAAGAACAAGTAGATTTTATTAAAAGTATAAAATGTGATATGATACAAGGTTATTATTATTCAAAACCTTTATCTAAAGAAGATTTTGAAGATTACTTTAATAAGAATAGATAAAAAATCCCACGACAATAAAAATGTCGTGGGATTTTTTTATTCACTTATATCTTTTTACTCTTGTCAAAAGCAAGTTTTGGTTCCTTAGCAAAGGACATATGCGAAAAATACCTTGCGCAGAAGCACCTTATTATCCATTTCAAAATTAGTTATAGCTTTTGTAAGTTGGATATTATAAATTTACTTTTTTACTTGCATTGCAACTCTCCATAAAATTTTTTCTGAGCCATATCTTCCTAATGTTTCTTCACGCATATATAATTTCTCCCAATTTGAAAAGAATTTTTCAATATCTTCTGAATCAAAAAATCTTTTATATCGTCCATCGTCTGTTTCATATAAATGTGGCTCAAGCTCTTTTCCTTCTCCAGCACCATAATTAACATCTTTTACAGAGTTAACTCTAAAAAGCAATAAGCCATTAGGTTTTAATACTCTTTTTATTTCATCTAATATTTGAAATGTTTGTTGTTCAGTAAAATAGTGCAATGATAAATCTCCAATTATTATATCAGTCAAATTATCTTCAAAAGGTAATCCTTTACTCATATCAAAACATTTTACTTGTTCTACCTCTGGAAAATTTTTCTTTATGTTTTCAATTGCATTTTTAGAGTAATCACAAGGTATAACTGTTTTTCCTTTTTCTATTAAATATAATGTATCGTTACCACTTCCACAACCTAAATCAATAACTGGCGTTTTGCAATTTATAATTGCTCTATCAAATAATTGTAACCAATCATCATATTTTATCTTTTCTCTATCATAATTTTTATGTATATTATTCCATATTTCATTTGCTTTATCAATAGCATTTCCTTTTCTATCATCATCAAATTCCATATTTTACATCTCCTTAACTAAGCTTTATTTCACAAACTCATAATTATCAGTTGGAAGTTTAGCTCCGCTTCTCTTCAATAATTCAAATTCATCATATTCTGTCATTCCATAAGTTTCTAGAATTTCTTTAATTTCTGGTCGATTTTCATTAGGAAGTCTTATTGCAAAATTAGCGAACAGCTGAGGGTTTTCATAGGTCGCATTGATTTGAGGAAATGCCACTAATAACTTAAATCCTACTTTTTGTGCTTGTTTTACGTTTTCTAAAATATATTTAAAATAGAATTTTCCATTTTCTTTATATAATGTAGCTACTTTATATTTATTTCCTGTATTTACATCTTTCCAAATTAAATATACTAAATCTCTTTCCATTATTTTACACCCCACTATCTAAATTATATATATTAATAATCCTATTCTTTATGTCAATTATAAACTTTTTTAATAAATAGTTGTACTATCAATTATACTATAACTCATTAAGCCAATTTTTCCGTTTATATGTTCCAATATCTACTCTTGCACATTCTACATCTACTAACTTTCCAATTTCAGTATCTAGTTTTTCTGCCCAGTATTCTCCTGTTATTGTTCCATCACTTTTAACTTTTGGAAATTTGAAAAGTCCTTTTTCTTTTGTCTCTGGATTAATAAGCCATACTTTTTCACTTGCACCACTACCAAACTTTCCAGATTCAATATCTTCTATCCAATTATCGAAGTTCTTTAATTCAAACATTCAATTCCTCCACATATAATTACTCTTTATTAATATTCTTATACCAAATATTTCTTACTAATTTTAAAGATAATGTAGATAATGTAAAACCAATAACTGGAACTAATGAGCTTAAAAATACATTATCATAATTTCTCACTATAAACGAATATATAATAACTATTATATAAGTTAAAATACATATACATATTCTTCTAATCCAACTAGTTTCCCATCTTTTATCTAATTCAACTTTTTTATTTCTTTCTTTAATTTTCATTATTTCGTTTTGTAATTCTTGATTATTCATATTTAACACCCCATATCTTGATACTATTTAATAACAATATATTTTTCTTATAAACTATTATAATGTATATTTAAAAAAAGTGAATACTTAAAAATACATATTTCTATTGCTACTTAAAAACATATATTCTTAACTATTCATTTTTATCTTTTCACTCTTGTCAAAAGCAAGTTTTGGTGCCCTAACTACACACGTTTGCGAAAACATTAGGACAAAAAAATATCTATTTCAACTCTTAAATGTAGTCATATCAATAGTTTGCAAGTATTATATCTGCAAACTTATTTTTTAACTATATTTAATGTAACATAAAACAATAAAAATTACAAGAGTTAAATCAAAAATAATATTTTTCAAAATTTCCTACTAAAAGTTTATACTCACAAGTAAATGGGTGTCCTGCAATGCAAGACACCCATTGGTACATATTACCCGAAAAATTTCTCCATCATTTTGGATTTAACTTCTTTTTCAACCTCAGGTCTAATTTCGTCTTTGATGGTTTTTCTTACCTCGGCTTCCACTTGAGGTAAGATTTCACTCTCAAGTTTTGCCCTTGCAGAACGTTCAGCTTCCATCTTAATGGTAGCAGTTTTTTCCGCCGTTCTCTTTGCCGTTTTTTCTTCAACTTCCATTTCCAGACTGGATTCAAGCCTTTTCAGCCGTTCTCTCAATCTTTCGTTTTCTGCTTGCAAATTTCTATTCTCTCTTTCAAGAGAAGAATCGCAAGCACATGCGCATGCACTGCAGTTAGAACCATCACAACTTGGCATATTCTGTTCCTCCTTCATTCTTTAAGATAGTTTTTATCATATACAGTATAACGGTTTTCATGATGTCACAAGTAAAGTTTTTGTTAATTTCTTTATTGTGCATTTTGCAACCGCCACCGCATATTTCTGCAATAGAGCAATCGTCACATTTTTCAGGTAATGTATAGTTATATCCAATTTTATATGCTTTTTGTTCTCTTAAAGCTTGGATAATATCATCACAAGAAAAAATGTTGCAAATTGGTTCTTCATTAACAAGTGTTTGGCAGGGATAAATGTTTCCATCTACTCCTATGGTAACCAATTTTTCTCCTGCTGTACACCCCTCATAATTGGTATCGATTTTTATGTTGTTAAACTTAAATCGATGATAAATGTCGAAATGATTAGCCCCTAATACGCTTACCACTTGTTTCATTTTATTACAAATGACATCGTAATCAATTTCGCCACAGAAGAAATGGTCAAGGTAAACACCCCACCCCAAATTTCTTTGCGAAATCCATTCAGCTAAAACATCTACATCCCCAAAACTATTAGCATCTACAACAGTTGAAATGTCGATATTCTTAATACCAATTCCCAGCAACTTGTCAATGTTTACTTTTACGATTTCTGCTGAACTTTGACCATTGATAAACGGTTTGGAATAGGAATAACCATCTAAGGAAACTCCAAATCCAATTCTGTCTTTATGCTTTTCGAAGAACTCCAGCATATCATCGGTCAATACGGTCAAGTTAGTAATGATACTAACAAAACCCTTTGAACCACAATTAGCAAGAAAATCTTCAACAAAGCCTTTCCACTCGTTAAAAACGAGTGTGGGTTCTCCGCCTGCAAGTCGATACACTACAAAATCAAGTTCTCCTCTATCCAACATTCCTAAGAATGTACTGTTAATTTTGTCATAAGTTTCTTTTGACATTTTATTGTCATTCCACTTGACATAACAGTATGGACACCGAAGATTACACTGATTAGTAGTAAATATCCATGGTGACATGTACTTCATTTTTACCCTCCTGTCAATATTTTTTGTTTTTGATTGTATTCCAATGTTGTGAAACAGGAATAGTAAAATACCTAAATTTGGCATTTACAAGGTGATTATATCATAATTTTATGTTAATTTCAAGTATTTTCATAGATTTGATTAATCTGCAATATCGAATTTTCTTATTTATTTTTCAAGCTTTTCTTACTTTCTTTTTCTAATTGTTTCAAACTCTTTTTAGGTGTAGGCAATTCTTCTGGGCTCGTTTGTTATATATGACACGTTTTTATTTCCGTTAATCTCATATAAATATTCAGTTCCTATTTTTAAAATGAATCTAATAATATTAGGACTAATATTTCCATTTTCGTCTTTTTCTCCAACAATAATTTTTTCCACTAGATTATTAAATATTTCCTCATCAAAATCTTTTATTGTTTTTGGTGCATTAAGCACTTTTTCAATTTCTTTTAATTGTTTTTCAATATTTTTATTGTTAGATTCTATAAATTCATAACTCTTAATTTGTTGGTCAAGTTCTTTTAATTCACTATTTATTTCTTTTTCCTTTAATACATAAGCATTTTTATTATCGTAATCATCTAATTTCATATCAATTAAATGTGATAATCTCTTTTCAAGAATCCTTCTGTTAGATAAAAGTTTTTCTAATTTAATACTATTATTTTCTTCTTTTAAAGTTTCTTTAATAGCATTTAATAATTTATTTTTAGTTTGGTGTTTTTTTGAAATAATTGAGTTATATATTTGAATGAATATATCTTTTAAAATTTCTTCTGGTACAAATTTAGAATTTTTACAGTTCTTAAATTTATTTACTCTGTTGCAACAAGTCCAATAGATTCTACTTGTTCCATTTTTCCTTTTATCATTCATTCTTCTAACAAAATTATCTCCACATATTCCACATTCAATTTTACTACTAAAAACATATTTTAAACTATACTTACTATTATGGTTGTTTCCATTAGGTATCATCTTTTGACTTCTTTTAGAATATATTTCTTGTGCTTTATTCCAAACCTCTCTTGTAATGATTCCTATGTGATGATTCTTTACATAGTATTTTTCTTTTTCACCAAAATTTCTAATATGTTTATGTGTTAATGGATTATCTATATATGTTTTTTGATTCAATAAATCTCCAACATATTTTTCATTGGTAAGAACATATTTAACTGTTCCAGAGTTCCAAAGTTTACCTCTTGGAGATTTTATTTTCCTTTCGTTTAGCATATTGGAAATAGTAAAAGAGCCTTTTCCTGATATATACCAATTAAATATCATTTTAACAATTTCTGCTTGTTCTTCATTGATTTCAAGTTCTTTTGTTTGCTTATTCCAAATAAATCCATAACATTCTACAAAGCCAATATATTCTCCTCGTTTCATTTTTGCTTTTAAACCTAATTTCACATTTTGAGAAGTTGATTCACTTTCAGCTTGAGCAAAAGCACTATAAAGAGTTAAAAACATTTCAC
>CAOKRC010000009.1 GCA_948471035.1 uncultured Clostridium sp. | reverse complement strand
TACTATATCCCTATTTTCAACTTCTTTACTGCTAATCAATTCACGGATTCAGGTTTTATATCATTAATTAACAATATTTTATGAATTTTAAATTATACAGATTGACAAATGGTATTTGTTGATATAATATATATAATATAAAAAGAATAAAAGTAAAAACGAAGGAAATACTAAAACCAAGGAGGAACAAGGAATGTACAAAAGTAAAAAACAAAATAGTAGAGAAAAAGGAATAACTCTAATTGCATTAATTATAACAATAATAATTCTTTTAATACTAGCAGGGGTAACAATAAATGTATTAATAGGAGATAATGGATTATTAAAAACAGCAAAAGAGGCGGGAGAAAAATACGAAAAAGCGGCAATAAAAGAAGAATTAGAAAGTGTAATATTAGATATACAAATAAGTAATTATATGAACATAACAATGCAAGATATAATAGATAAGTTACCTGTAAAATGTCCTGGAGTAGAATGGATAGATACAGATTCAGAAGAGCCAATAGGAGAGTATAAAGGATATGAATTTAAAGTAAAAAGTGATTATACAGTAGAAGTACTTGAAAAAGCAAAAGGAGATAGACCAGAAATAACAAAAGTAGAAATAGAAACTGATGGAGAACCAGTAACAAGTGCAAGTATAAGAGTAACAGTAAAAACTAAAGAAGGAAGAACAGTATCAAGTGTAGTAGAAGAAAAAAGTAATGAGAACTTAGTAAAAAATGAGGATGGAACATATACACTTAATGGTATAACCAAAAACGGAATATATATAATAAAAGTAACAGATTCATTACGGAAAAACAATAACAAAAAATGTAGAAATAAATGAATTTAAAGTGAGTGTAACATTAACTAAAGAAGGAAATGGAACAGTAGAAGGAACAGGGGAATATAGAGTAGGAGAAAAGATTGAGCTAAAAGCAACAGCGGATGAAAACTTTAAATTTGTTGGTTGGTATATAGGAGATACTAAAATTACAGACAAAAATCCATACACATACGAGGTACAAAAAGAAATAACGATAACTGCAAAATTTGAAATTGATGGAATACTAATAAGTAAAATAACATTTGAAGAAGAAACAGTAAGTTTAGGAATAAATTCTACAGAAGGAATACAATTAAAATATACAGTAGAACCAGAAAATGCAACAAATAAGAGCGTAGTATGGGAAGTAGACAATCTAGATTTACTAACAGTAGAAGATGGAAAAATAGTAGCAAAAGGAACAGAAGGAACAGCAAAAGTTATATGTAAAGCATTGTATGGAGAAGCAAGAGCAGAATGTACAGTAAAAATAATAGATGGAACATTTATATATACACCAGAAGATTTAATAAACAATTTTGGAAGTAAAGCTACTTGGAATCAAACTCATGGTTGGAGAGACTATAGTAATTACTATATTATGGCTGATATAGATATGAGTGGATACGAATATACTACAAAAGATATCACTTTCTATGGTACTTTGGATGGACAAGGGCATGTCATATCTAATTTGAATATAAATGAAACTACTAGATATGTTGGATTAGTAAAAAACTGGTATGGTACTGCGGAGAGTGTGTTATTTAGGGATGTTGATATTATTGGAACATCTTATGATGTTGGAGTTCTTGGTGGGAGAGGAGGTAGTGGTGCGAGGGTAATTAATGTAGGGATAACTGGCAATGTAACTGGTAAAAGTGAAATCGGGAGTTTCTTTGGAGGTGTTTATGGGTCTGTTGGGTTTACTAATTGTTATGCTAGGGCAACATTATCCGGCTCTAGTAGGTATGACCAAGGTGGGTTTGTAGGTGGCAGGATGGATTCCTGTTCCTTTACAAAGTGTTATTTTTCAGGAACTATGACAGCTACCGGTAGAGTTGGGGTATTTCAGGCTTCGGAATCTAATGAAAATTCATCAACACGTGCTGTGGTAGAAAATTGCTACTATAATAAAGATTTGTTTACGCTAGAGGTGGCAGGGTCACGGTAGTCCGCTATCAACAGATGAATTTAGTAACAAAGATAATTTCAAAGGATGGGATTTTGAAAATACTTGGGTTATAAAAGATGGATATCCAGAGTTAAGAATTTTTGTAAAAGGCAAAAACGTTAGTTGAATTTAAATTAGATGAAGCTACTAATAAATATAGAGTAGAAGAAGTAGAACTTAAATTATTAGACTAAAATTAAATAGGCTGATGTTAATAATTAAATGTTATTTGAGACTGGAATTATTTAAATAAAAATGTTTGTATAAGCAAGAAAAAAATGGAAAAACTAATACATAAAGAAGGTGTTTTTATGGTATTAGTTTTTTTTATATGCATATTTTTATTATTAACAATTACAGTAATTATTTTATCAACAATATCAATTAGAATAGAAGAATTTAAAGCATCAAACTTTAATGAATGTGGAAAACTAAAGATTGATTATAAAGTGTTTTTTGAATTGTTTTTATTAAACAAACTAAAAATATTTTCAATAAAAATTGATAAAGAGCTAGTAAATAAATTAAATGTTAAACAAAAAATGAAAAACATTAATTTTAAACAAGTAAAAACAGATATGCCATCTCCAAAAGAATTAAAAGAACTTATAAATAAACTACAAGTCAGGGTTGATAAATTAAATTTAAAAGCAGAAATAGGAACTATAGATGTAATTATAACTTCTGCAATAATCACAATACTTGCCAGTGTTATTGGAATAGGATTTGCAAAAGTAATAAAAAAATATGATAAAGAAAAATATAACTACGAGATTTATCCTATATATCAAAACAAAAATCTCATAAAATTAAATTTAAATTGTATAATTAAGGTAAAAATGGTACATATTATTTTTGTAATATATCTTTTAATAAAGAAAAGGAGAGTGGAGAAACGTGAGCGAACATCCAATAGAAGGTCTTATGGTTACAGCTATGAATAGTATACAAGATATGGTAGATGTAAATACAATTATAGGAGAGCCAATTGAAACGTCAAATAATATAGTAATTATACCTATTTCAAAGGTGTGTTTTGGTTTTGCATCAGGAGGAAGTGAATTTAGAGGAGAAACAATAGACGAATATACTAAAAAGGATAAAGAGGAAGAAATTCAATATAGATTACCATTTGGAGGTGGAGCAGGAGCAGGAGTAAATATTATGCCAGTAGCATTTTTAATAGTTCAACCAAGTGGTGTAAAGCTATTACCAGTAGACCATGATTCTTGTTTAGATAAATTATTAGATTATATGCCAGACTTAGTAGAAAAAGCAAATAATTTGATAAATAAATCAATGCAAAATAAAAAAGAAGAAAAGAATAAAACAAGACAAGAGGAAATAAGACAAAAGAAAGAGCAAGAAAGAGAAAAACAAAAAACGCAACAAGAATTGAAACAACGAGTGAAAGAAGAGTATGAACACGTTGTTCAAAAAACAATTCCAAGAAAGCCAAGAGAGCCAAAAAATATAACATTTGAGTATGAATATGAAGAACCAGTAGAAGATGCATCTGAAGAAATAGTATTTGATGAAGCAGATAAATATGACGATTAGATAAAAAATAGTACAATGTTAAAAAAACAATTGTACTATTTTTTATCTTATGATATAGTAGTATAAAATAAAAAATGGAGAGTAGTAGTGGAAATACAAGGAGTATTACGGAGAAATAATATATCAAAATGAAATAAATAGTTATACAGTTGCAACATTTGAAACTGATGCCAGAGAAATAACAATTGTAGGGTATCTTCCTTTTATAAATACAGGAGATACTCTAAAACTCGTGGGAAAATTTGTAACACATCAAGATTATGGAGAACAATTTAAAATAGATACATTTGAAAAAATGATGCCACAGAATTTAGAATCACTAAAAAACTATCTTGCAAATGGAACAATAAAAGGAATAGGACCTTCTACTGCTAAAAAAATAGTAGATACATTTGGGGAAGATACTATACATGTTTTTAAATATGAACCTGAAAAATTAGCAAATATAAAAGGAATAACTAAGCCAAAAGCCTTAGAAATGTCTCAAAGTTTTAATGAAAATTGGGAACTATGGCAAATTGTAGGATTTTTAGAAAGATTTGGGATTGGACCTGCGAATGCTAAAAAAGTGTACAAATTACTAGGGGTAAATGCAATAGAAAAAATAGAAGAAAATCCATATATATTAATTGATATTGCACGAGGTGTAGATTTTAAACAAATAGATAAAATGGCACTTGATATAGGGATAGCTATAGATAATACAAAAAGAATAAAAAGTGGTATAAAATATAGTTTAATAAGAGTAAGTTATAATGGTCATACTTGTGTAAAAAAAGAAAATTTAATAATATTTGTTCACGAACTACTTGGGGTTCAATGTGAACATATAGAAGATTGTTTAATAGATTTAAAGATGGAAAATGAAATAGTAGTAGAAAAGCAAGATGAAGATGTAGAACTTGTATATCTTCAAGCCTTTTACAAAGCAGAAACGAACATTGCAGAAAAGATAATATCTTTAAATAATACTGAAAATATAAAAGAAATAAAAAACTTAAAAAAAGAATTAAAACAAATAGAGAAAGATGAAAATATAGTTTTATCAGAAAAACAAAAAGAAGCTATTGAAGCTGTAAATGAAAACAATGTATGTATTATAACAGGAGGACCTGGAACTGGTAAAACTACAATTATAAAAAGTATAATAGATTTATATGAAACTAAGGGAAAAAAAGTAGTACTTTGTGCACCAACAGGAAGAGCAGCCAAAAGAATGACTGAAGCAACTAATAAGGAAGCAAAAACATTACATCGTTTGCTTGAAATAGGAAAAATAGAAGAGGAAGGTAGTATAGAAAGCACAGATTACGAAGTTGTACCAATAGATGCAGATGTAATAATTGTAGATGAAATGTCTATGGTAGATTTATTTTTAATGAACTACCTTTTAAAAGCAGTATATAAAGGAACTAAGTTAGTGTTAGTAGGAGATGTAGACCAACTTGCATCAGTAGGTCCTGGTAGTATTTTACAAGATTTAATAAAATCTAGTACAGTAAAAACAGTTCACCTAGATAAAATATTTAGACAAGCTGCAAAAAGTAAAATAATATTAAATGCACATAAAGTAAATAATGGAGAAACCTTTATAACACCTAAAGAAGCAAAAGAAAATGATGCAAAAGAAGACTTCTTTTACATTAAAGAACCGTTGGCAGATGGAATGTTATATCAGGTTTTATCACTATGCAAAGAAAGACTTTCAAATTTTGGAGATTATAATTTCTTTGATAATATTCAAGTTCTATCACCTACCAAAAAAGGACCATTAGGAACAAAAGAATTAAATAAAGCCTTACAAAAAGAATTGAATCCAGAATCAGATTTTAAACAAGAGAAAAATAGTATGGGTGTTACATTCCGTGAACAAGATAAGATAATGCAAATAAGAAATAACTACGATATATACTGGGAAAGGTTTGAGCCAGAGTATGAAAATGGAAGCGGAGTTTTTAATGGAGAATTAGGAACAATTGAAAAGATAGATAATTTTGAAAAACAAGTAAAAATTAGATTTGATGATAACAAAGTTGCGTGGTATGCATTTCAAGACCTAGACCAAATAGAACACGCATATGCAATAACAATACATAAAGCACAACGGAAGTGAATTTGATGTAGTAATAATAGCTTTACCACAAGCAGCTCCAATGCTACTTACAAGGAACTTACTTTATACAGGAATAACAAGAGCCAAAAAACTACTTATAATAATAAGTGGGGATAAAGTGTTAAACTATATGATACAAAATACAGATACCAAAAAAAGAAACACAGGGCTTGTGTATAAGTTGAAGAATATGGCTAAATGAATATAATAAAAATGTTTGTAGATAATAAACAATAGAAATATTTTAAAATATACAAATTTATGATATACTGTAAATAGTATAAAAAGAAAGAGGTGTATTAATATGCAACAATTAGTAAGGAATATATATAATAAAAAAAGAATGCAAGAAGATATAATAAAAAAATTAAAAAAATCAGAAGAAGAAATTGAAAAAGGAGAAGGTATAAAAGCTGATATTGCATTTAAGGAGTTGAGGCAAAAATATGAATATTAGCGGATTTATTTCACATATGTATTATTGTGGTAGAAATTACATAGGTAATGATTTGTTGTAATAAAAATTTTAAATCTTTAAAGTAGATTATCTCTACTAAACAATCCTGAAAATTAAATAAAGTAGAAAGGGTGTTACAATGCACTTTATTAATAATATGGTAAACGTATTTTATCCCAATGCTTGTGGAATTTGCGGAAATATAAGCAAATATGATATATGCCCTAAATGCATAAAAAAGTTAAATGAAATAAAACAATGTAAAAAACATATTTATCTCACAAAAAGTTTTACAGATGAGATGTATATATTCAAATACGAAGATTTAGTAAGAGAATGTTTTATAAAATACAAATTTGGAGAACAAAACTATCGATATAAGGCATTTGCAAATTTTATAATAAAAGATAAAAAAATATGTGGATTTTTAAAAAAGTATGATATAATTATCCCAGTTCCAATAAGTAAAAAAAGAATAAAACAAAGAGGCTACAATCAAAGTGAACTCATTATAAAAGAATGTGCAAAACTAGATAGAAATATTGTAGTTTGTACGAATGTTTTATACAAAATAAAAAATACTAAACCTCAAAGTACATTAAATAAAGAACAAAGAAAAATTAATTTAAAAGGTGCATATAAACTAGAAAACAGTGGAACTATTGCCAATAAAAGAATTTTATTATTTGATGATATTTATACAACAGGAAGTACTTTAGAAGAATGTGCAACAGTTCTAAAACAAGCAAAAGTACGTGAAATTGGAGTTTTTACACTTGCAAAAGATTAAAAAGGAGTAGATTATGGAAGATTTAGTTGAGAGTATATTAGACTATGTAAGAAATGATTATACAGATTATGCAATTATGATTAATGGTGAATGGGGAAGCGGAAAAACCTATTTTTGGAACCATAAAATTAAAAACAAAATAGAGTCTATGCAATTAAATGGAAAAAAATATACTACAATTTATATGTCTTTATATGGTATATCAAACCTAGAAGAAATAAGTAAAAAAATATTTATAGAAACAACACAGCTAATGGATAAAAACTTAAAAAAATATATGCAATCAAACAATCAAACTACAATACCTGAATATGCAAAAACAGGTTTAGATATGGCAAACTTCTTTGGAGTTACGCAAAATGGAGATAGGGTAGATTATGCAAATTTCTTTTCAACAGATGATAAAATATTATGTTTTGATGACCTTGAAAGAGCCAATGTAGATGTTATTGATATTCTAGGATATATAAACAATTTCGTAGAGCATGACCATATAAAAACAATAATAATATGTAATGAAAAAGAGCTAGCTACAAAACTAAAAAGTAGCAATCTCGAAATGAAAACATTTATAGCAACATACCTTTTAGATAAAGAAGGAGATTTATCTAAAACTACTGATAAACCAATGGTAGAGAAAATTCAAGATACAATAGAAACTGTATTTGATAAAGCAAATGATTATGAAAGAATAAAAGAAAAATTAATAGGGGAAACATTTGAATATGCTCCAGAGTTTAATTATATTATTAATGGACTATTAATGAGATATGAAACAAATGAAGGGTTAATAAGATTTTTAAGAGAAAATACAGGACTAATAGTTTCAACATTTAATAAAAGTGGAACAAGGAACTTAAGAATTTTAAAACATGCACTAAATGATTTTAGAAAAATTTTTGAAATGGTAAATAAAAATTATCCAAAAACAAATAGTAGAGTACTACAAACAATGCTTATATTTACAATAGCTATATCATTTGAAATTAAAGCTGGAAAAGTAACAAAAGATAAATTTATAAACATTAAAGATAATGAGGAATATAAATCAATTTTAGTATCTTCAAGAGTTTTGTTAATGGACAATAGACAATTTTATATAAAAGAATTTGATAATAATTATTATTATAACTTTAAAACAGAATATAGATTTTTCAAATTCATAGAAATATATGTACG
Source organism: uncultured Clostridium sp. (assembly GCA_948471035.1). Taxonomy (GTDB): domain Bacteria; phylum Bacillota; class Clostridia; order TANB77; family CAG-508; genus RGIG8482. Next base: position 38,129 of record CAOKRC010000009.1, on the reverse strand, counting down.
TACAAGAATTTTTGATATGAAAGTATTTAAAAACAATATGGAAGTAATTATAAACACAGTTGATACTGATAAACTTCCAGGATATAAAAGACTTCTTACAGAAGAATACTGGAAAATTAATGATGACCAATTCCAAGGCATAATAGATGAAGTAATTGAAGATGTAAAAACTGGTAAAGTAAGACTAATTGATATAGTAAAATTATTTACATATTTTAATTATTTTATAAAAAAAGATTTAATAAAATATGATATGCGAACAATAAAAAGTATATTTCTTAATGGTATGAATATAGCTTCACTTACTTCTTCGTATTGCGAAAATGTAGAAGAAGAATTAGCACAAATTTCAGTGGGAGAAGCAAATGAAGATGTAGAGGAAATATTGAAACATTTCTATAAATTAAATGTGCAATTAAAAGATAGAATGTATATTGAAAAAGCAGAAGAAATATTTAAATGTATACCAATGCATATGGAAACATTTTATGAGAGATTTGATAATGAGTGTATGAATATTCCAATATTCAAATATTATGATGCATTTCAGACATTTCAAAGAATATCATGTGCAAGCAATGAAGACGTAGTAAATATAAAAGAAAAGTTAGCAAATAGAGTTAGATTACACAAAAATGAAATTGAGCCTGAAATGAATAATATAACTCATTTAAAACAATTAATAGATGATTATACAAAAAATAAAGAAGCAACAATAAAAATTGTAATGCTTAGAGAATTTTCTAATGAATTAGAATATATATTAGAACAGTATAAATAGTATAGTTAATTATGTTATAAAAAGGAACTAGTAAAAGTATAAATTCAAAAAAATGTCAAAAATATGAATAAAAAATTTTCCAAAACAAATAATAAATCTAAACTTAGATTTAAAAGGAGGGAAAATTTTGAAAGCAACAGGAGTAGTTAGAAGAATTGATGATTTAGGTAGAATTGTTATACCAAAAGAAATAAGAAAAACTTTGAGAATAAAAGAAGGAGATCCTTTAGAGATTTTTACTGATAAAGAAGGGGAAGTTATTTTAAAGAAATATTCTCCAATAGGAGAACTTTCTGAATTTGCTAGCCGGATATGCAGAAACTTTATCAAAAACAACAGGACATATTGCCTGTATAACTGATAAAGATACAGTAATTGCAGTATCACGGAGGAGCTAAAAAAGAATTTTTAGAACAAGATTTAAGCAAGGAATTAGAACAATTATTAGAAGATAAAGAAGTTTATACAAGTAAAGAAAATAATGAAATTTCGATACCTATAACTAAAAATGATAATAAAGAAAGAAAATTTAATTCACAAGTAGTATACCCAATTGTTTCAGGAGGAGATGTAATAGGAAGTGTTATACTATTATCAAAAGATGCAAACACAAAAATGGGAGAATCAGAACTAAAAGTAGTTCAATCAGCAGCAGGTTTCTTAAGTAGTCAAATGGAAATTTAGAACTGTTATAGTTAGGCAGTCCAGAAAAATGGTATATATTTATTTTATTCATTCCAGATTATAACCTTCCCAATGGGGGGCTGTAACAGGCAAAGCCTTAACAGCACTCATCGGTCCCCACGTGGTTAAATTTTGCATTTCTAAAATAAATATATATCATTTTTCTTAATGTACAGTCTTTTACTAAAAATTACTTACTGGTATCGGATCGTAAACAAGATGAGCTGAACAGTAACATAGAACCACAAAAAAGCAAGAATTTTTACTTGCTTTTTTGTGTATGCTGTAATATAATTTAGAGCATAAATTAAAAGAGTGAGAGGGAATATATATGAAAGCAATTGATATAAGAAACAAGTATTTAAAATTTTTTGAAAGTCATGGACATGTTGTAATACCAAGTGCACCATTAATACCAGAAAACGATCCATCAGTATTATTTACAACAGCAGGGATGCAACCACTTGTACCATATTTATTAGGTGAAAAGCATCCAGAAGGAAATCGACTTACAGATTATCAAAAATGTGTTAGAACAGTTGATATAGACGAAGTTGGAGATAATCGTCATTTAACATATTTTGAAATGCTTGGAAACTGGTCTTTGGGAGATTACTTTAAAGAAGAATCAATTAAAATGAGTTTCGAGTTTTTGACTAAAGAATTAGGAATTCCACTAGAGAAACTATCTGTAACAGTTTTTGCAGGAGATGAAGATGCACCACGTGACGAGGAATCAGCTAGAATCTGGAAAGAAGCTGGTATGCCAGAGGACCACATTTATTATTTTGGAAAAGACGATAACTGGTGGATTGCTGGTGAAGAGGGGCCTTGTGGACCAGATACAGAAATGTTTTATGATACAGGAAAAGAACCTTGTAGTGAGAATTGTAATCCATCATGTGGATGTGGTAAATATGTTGAAATATGGAACAATGTATTTATGGAATACTATAAAAATAAAGATGGATATTCTAAATTAAAACAAAGAAATGTAGATACAGGACTTGGACTTGAAAGAATGAATATGCTTCTACAAGGAAAAGAAACACCATATGATACAGAAATATTTAAGACAATAATGGACAAACTATTAGAACTTGCTAAAGTAGATGATATAACAAGCAGAAGAATTGTAGCAGAACATATGCGTTCAAGCATAATGATAATATCAGATGGTGGAAGACCAAGTAATGTTGATAGAGGATATGTATTAAGAAGATTAATCCGTAGAATGACAAGACATTTAAATAAATTACAAATTAATTTAGATGAGCTATCAAACTTAATAGAATTAAATATTGAAAATTTAAAAGAAATGTACCCAGAACTTGTAAAAAATAAAGAAACAATAAAACAAGTAATGATAGAAGAAAAAGATAAATTTATAAAAACATTAGCTAATGGAGAAAGAGAATTTGGAAAAGTTATTACAAAAATAAAAAATGAAGGATTACAAAAAATAGATGGACAAACAGTTTTTAAACTTTATGATACTTATGGATTTCCACCAGAGGTAACAGGAGATTTAGCAAAAGAACAAGGTTTAGAACTAGATATGGAAGGGTTTAAAAAGTTATATAAAGAACATCAAGAAAAATCAAGGATGGGATCAGAACAAAAATTTAAAGGAGGACTTGCAGGAGAGAGTCCAGAAACAATAGCTTATCATACAGCAACACATCTTTTAAACGCTGCTTTAAAAGTGGTAATAAATAAAGATGTACATCAAAAGGGTTCAAACATAACACCTGAAAGAATGCGTTTCGACTTTTCTTGTGACCATAAATTAACTGATGAAGAAAAGCAAAAAGTAGAAGAATTAGTAAATAAATGGATTAGTGAAGCCTTACCTGTAACAGTAGAAGAAATGAAAAAAGAAGATGCAATAAAATCTGGTGCAGAATGTATGTTTATTGAAAAATATCCAGATATCGTAACTGTATATTCAATAGGTGATGTATCTAAAGAATTATGTGGAGGACCTCATGTAAAAAATACAAGTGAACTTGGAAGATTTGTAATAAAAAAAGAAGAAGCAAGTTCTCAAGGTGTAAGACGTATAAAAGCAATTTTAGAAAAATAGAAAAGAAAATAAAACGAAAAGGAGTAAAAATGGAAGATTGTATATTTTGTAAAATTATAAAAAAGGAAATACCATCTACGATATTATACGAAGATGATGAAATTATTGCATTCAAGGACATCAACCCAGCAGCACCAATTCATATACTAGTAATACCTAAAAAACATATACCTTCTTTAGTAGAATTAGAAAAAGAAGATGAATTATTAGTAGGAAAAATATATACAGTAATTAATAAATTAGCAGAAGCTCAAGGTGTAAAAGAAAGAGGATATAGAGTTATAGTAAACTGTGGAAAAGATGCAGGGCAAGAGGTAGGACATTTACACTTCCATTTACTAGCAGGTGCTAAATTTGGAGATAAAATTGTGTAGAAATATATTACTACACTCACGCTGGTTACGATAATATTAAGCTAAACATTAACAAAAATATAAAAAATACACAAAAATTGTAGGAAAAAGTAATAAAATGTGGTATAATAAAAATAAGTATGTAACAAGAGAAAAAATAAGGAGGTAGATTTATATGTTTAATAATAAATATAGTAATGTGCTTACAGTTATACTTATTATAGTTATAATCGTCATTTTAGCACTAATTGGATTTTTAGGATACGACTTCTATAGAAAATATTATATAGATAAAGATGCAGAAGATTTTATAGCTCAATATGAAGAACAAATAAGAAATACTACACCACAAAACAAAGTTAGTAATGAAAATAATTCGGTTTCAACTGTAATTGACCCAGTAGGAGAAATAGAGACAAATACAAGTAATAATAGTGGTTCAGCCTCTGTAAAAGTTCCAACATATAAAGGATATAATGTATTAGGTACAATAGAAATACCAAAAACAGGTATAAAATATCCAATTTTGGATAAAGTAACACCAAAATCAATACAAGTTGCAGTTGCTTATTATTATGGACCAGGATTAAATAAAGTGGGAAATACAACAATAGTAGGGCATAATTATAGAAATGGTGCTTTCTTTGGGAAGAATAAACAACTAGCAGAAGGAGATATTATATACATAACAGACAATACAGGAACAAAAATAAAATATACAATATATAAAACATACAAAACAACAGAAACAGATTCAGAATATATTACGAGGGATACAAATGGTGCAAGAGAAATATCTTTATCAACTTGTACAGATGATAGTAAAGGAAGATTAATAATACTTGCAAAAGAATAATATTTGAGATATATGTGTTTTAGAAAATATAAAGGAAAAATACAATTATTTAAAAAAATTAGAATAAAACTATAAAAAAATATTGACAAAATAATCGAATTTAGGTAAAATATATTTTGCGTTGTTACAAAGATATGTAACAACGCAAAATGGTGGATTTAGCGTAGTTGGTTAACGCGCCAGTTTGTGGCACTGGAGACCATGGGTTCGAGTCCCATATTCCACCCCATTTATATTATATAAAATTATATTGGGCTGTAGCCAAGCGGTAAGGCACCAGACTTTGACTCTGGCATGCGCTAGTTCGAATCTAGCCAGCCCAACCACCAAACTTGCTTTACGGCAAGAATTAAGAGATAAAAATGAAGAGTGAAAAGTATCAAATATGTTTTAGGAAAATTATAAAAGCAATTTTGTACTTTTTACTCTTCACTTTTTGAATACAAAAATTCTAGTTTTAAAGTTAATAATTAATATAGCTTATACTATAAATCCATTTCTTCCTTTTCGACTTCATACATTATTTTAGCATAAATAGGTATACTAACAGTAACTATTAAAAGTAAAATTTTAAAATACAGTACGTTATTTAATAAACCTATAACAAGCAATAATAAAAATCCTACTATTCTTCCTGTATCCATAAAACCTTCTATAAAGGTATGATATTCTACTATCCATTTTTCTAAAGAACAATCACGTACAATATTAGCTTCTTTTATTTTAAACATAACTTCTAAGATATATACTGTAATACTATATGTAAAATTATATATTATTAATGTAGTTTTATTTATATTTACAATTAAACAAAGAACTCCTATTATAATAGGTACAACACAAAAAATTAATAATGGTTTTGCGTAAGTTGATTTATACAGTTTATTAAATATATATAATGATATCATCGAACATATAGAAAATAATGTAGTTAGCATTCCTAAATTAAAAGATGTTTTAAATGTCATTATTGTTATAATAACTACTAACACTCTTATCGTATCCATCATAATTCCATATAAAAAAGCTAATTTATACATTTTGCTTAACTTATCTTTTTGTTTTTTTGATAATGCTTTAATATAATTTTTCAAACTATATTTTTCATTTGTTCCTTTAATTCCAAATTTATTCACATCTATAAATAAAGATATTAATATTTGAATTAATGTTAATACAAAAATATATATAGACATATTAGTAAAAGATGTAAGCTCTATTGATGTTCCTAATATAATAGGAATTACTATATTAATTAATTTGCTTAATATCCTTTTTATAGTCATATATTTTTTTCTATTATCATTTTCTACTATTTCTATGTTCATTATATCATGAGTTCCCCAATATAATACCTCTGCTAATCCATAGAAAAATGCAACAAATACAAAGTATTTACTTATATTTTCTTTAAATAAAACTATTAGTAATATATATATTGACTTTATTATTATTCCAAATCTATATATTATAACTCTTTTATGAGGATTTTTTTTCATTATGTTTCCCAATAAAATATTGCCTAAACCTAATAATGCATAAATAATTATATAATAAACTGATACTTGTACAATATTTTCGTTTGAAATTTGTAAAAAATATGCTACTAAAAAAGTTTCTCCAAATAAACTTACTATAGAATTAGTTAAATCACACGACATAAGTGCTTTTGAACTTGTATCTAAGTTATTTTTCATAAATATCTAGTTCCTTTCTATTTTTTTATTATACTAATAACTTATCATAATTTAAATTTTTTTACAATCATATTCACAAAACAAAAAACTTTACCAAAAATTCTTGCTATTTTTATAATTGTATTGTATGATATATAAGTAAAAAAATAACTCTAACTATTTATGATTTGGAAGGGGCAATGAATGTAATGAAAAAAGTAGTAATAGCTTTAATTACAGTAATGTGCGTATTTTTCACTTGTTCTGTTTATGCAACAGAACGCACACTTTCTGAAAGTACTACTGGACAATTAGTACAAATTAAAGAAAAAGAAATGAAAGAAATAGAAGATTATAATGAGGCATATGGATCAGAAGCCTACGGATTTACAGCATACATGCTAAATAAAGTTCGTATTTATAGTATACCACTTTGTTTTGTTGGCATTGCAGTAGGTGCTATATGGCAATATGTAATAGGTATAAGAAAATTAGACGTACATGATAGAGGACTTTTCCTTATTATAAGCTTTGTTACAATTTTTGTAATATGCCAAGTATTACCACTTGTGTTTGCAATTGTGGTAAAAGGATTTAGAAATTAATTAATTGGGGGAAATAACTAATGAAAGTTTTGTTTGCAGTAAGTAATGATAATATAACAGAATCTATTGTTAAAAAATATCAAAAGGATTATAAAGAAATAATATCTTATAAAAATGTTTATTACTTTAACGCAATATTAAAAGAGATACGGAAGAGATAAAACTTATGATAGAATTGTCATAAGTGAAGATTTAGAGCCATTTGCAAATAATGACTATGAAGCAATTGATCGCTTTATATTTGATAAATTAGATAGTATTAGTGATGAAGCTACAAGTGTAGATGGTAGTGATACACCAATAGTACTTATATGTTCAGATAGACGTGCAAAATCTGAACAATTCTTGGTAAAACTATTTAGTATAGGTTTATATAGTGCATTATTAGGACAAGATAGAAGTATAGAGGAAGTATGTAAACTAATAAGAAAACCACGTACAAAAAAAGAAGCAAAAGCTTATTATAAAATAGACTCAGAAGATGCACAATATCAAGAAGAAAATGAAGACACAGTTAGTGAAATGGAAATACAAAATATTCGTGCACACTATAAAAAAATAGGGAAAAATGAAGAAGCATATGTTGATAGTTTTAATAATATTGCTGACCAATATACAGATTCTCAATTAAAAGTGATTATTAAATTTTTACCTTTAAATGTAAAAGCAGTTTTAGAAACTAAATCTCAAAAATATCAATCACTTATGTCATTTGGTAGTAGCGGGGTAAAAACACCTGTTAAAGAAGAGAAAAAAGAAGAAGCATTAAAAATAAATTTTATTGAAAATCAAACTAATAAACCAAAAATGACAAAGCCTGTTATTGTTCCATCAGCGGTAGATACAAAAAAAGTAACAAAACTTAGTAAAAAACAACAAGAAAATAATAGCAAAATCACAAGTGAAACTATAAAAAACAATGTGAAGTTATCAGAAGAAAATATGTCTTTACAAGATTTATTAGATGAAGAAATAGAAGAGGCAAAACCTAATAAAGAAAAAAGTGAAAAAACAACTCAAAAAGTAGAAGAACAACCAAAAAGAGGAAGAGGTAGACCTAAAAAAGTTGTAGATAAAGTAGAAGAAAATAAAGAGGAAGCTCCAAAAAGGGGAAGAGGTAGACCTAAAAAAGTTGTAGAAACAAAGGTTGAAGAAGAAAAAGCACAAAATAATGTTAATTTATTTGATTTATATGAAGAAGCAGAACAAACAGTTTTACCAGGAATAGAAGAAACAATGGAAGAAACAGTAGATAATCTACTACCTGGTTTTGAAAAAGACGAACAAAATGAAAACGAAAATATTTTACCAGGAATAGAAGAAAATAATGATAATGTTTTAGAGGAAGATATCTATAAAACTGAAGAAGATTTTAGTAATCAAAAATATAATGCTTTAAAAGATAGTGATTATACTGTAGCAGATACAAGTGAAATTTTAGAACAAAAATCTACACGTCAAAATATAGATATACAAGGATTACTTTCAAAAGACAAAAAAATAGTATCTTTTGTAGGAACTACAAAAAATGGAACATCATTCTTAGTAAACAATTTAGGAGAACTTTTCTCTTCAATGGGAATAAAAACAGCAATATTGGATGTAACAAAAAATAAAAACTCTTATTTTATATATACTAAAAATGAAGAAGAATTAAGAAGAGTGGCTGTAAATTCTATAAGTAAATTAGCAACTGGTGAAACAAGTGGAATAAAAGTAAATAACAATTTAACAGTGTATACATCTTTACCAACTGGAGAAAATAATGAAAATCATGAAGAAATACTTGCAACTTTAGTAAAAAATTATTCTTTAGTATTAATAGATTGCGACTTTGATACAGATATAACATATTTTGAAAATTCACAAGAGATTTATCTTATACAAAGTATGGATATTCTTACAATACAATCACTTACAGCATTTTTAAGAGATTTAAAATCAAGAAATATATTATTACAAGATAAAATAAGAATAGTAATAAATAAACAAACAAAAATAAGAGGATTAAATCCTAAAGTTATAATTGGTGGAATGGCATATTATAATGATCCATCAATGTCATTTATGACAGAACTATTCAATAAAGATAGTGTTAGATATTGTTCAATACCATTTGATGAACAAGTATATTCAAAATACTTAGAAGGTTTAGTAAATTGTAATGTATCCTTAAATGGATATCCAAAAAACTTTATGGTAGCATTAAAAGAATTAGGAAATATGGTGTACCCATTACTAAATAATAAATATAGACCATTGGATAATTATCGTAAAAAATAATATAGATGCATTTTTATAAAAAAATAATGAAGTGTAGAGGTGACGAAATTGATATTTGTTTTGGTCCTACTTGTAGGGATAATTATAGCATTAATAGTGTATAATATTGTTGTATACAAAAGAATACAAAATTTTAAAGATGTTAATCAAAAAATAACAGGTTTAAATGTATTACAAGATTTCATGAATACAATAGGAGAATATTCAACAGTAGATGAAAAAATAGAGAAAATAAATGAAATATTAATTGAAAAATATGATATTAAGTATTCAACAATAGTAATGTTTGATGGAACAGAATATGCTATAAAAGCATCTAATGTTCAAGAACAGCATTGGGAAGCACTAAGAAGTCTTCATAATCAAGAAATTTTTAAAGATAGTATTTCTACGGCAACTCCTAAATATGTTACAGTTAATAATGATACAGAAAGATTGCCATATCAAACTATGGAGTTTGGAAGAGCCAAATCTGCAATGTTCTTTCCTCTATATATAGATAATGTATATATTGGATATTGGATAATAGAAAGTGGAGAACCACATGCATTCGATAAAATAGACACAACAATATTAGAAGTAGTAAAAGAAAACATTATAGCAGTATATAAAACAATATCTTACCAAAATACAGTAGAAAGTATTGCAAGAAAAGACCTATTCTCGAGCCTTAATTCAGCAGAGTATTTATATGGTAAAGGAAAGAAGATAATTGATAAATATGCTACTTCAACAGTATGTATGTTAAAAATAACAAATCTTGAAGAAATAAATAAAGAATATAATAGAGAAACAGGTAATGATATAATAACAGAGGTAAGTAATTATATCAGTGAAAATATTTCACCAGAGTATGTATTTGTAAGATATATGGGACCTAAATTTGCAATAGTATTTTCAGGAGTAGATATAGATGGTGTTTTAGAATTTGTTCAAGACTTAAAAACTAATTTGGAAAAATTAAAGATTGAAGAATTCTTAGAACATAAAATAGAAAATATAGAAACTAGATATGCTATACCAAAATTAAATTTTGTGCTAACAACATATTATAAAGGGACAGCTCTTGAAAATGTAACTAAAAAGCTAGAAGAATATTTAGATAATGCAGATAAAAATGAAAGTGACATAAATAATATTTAATGTGTAGGAGGAATGTATTATGGATATGGATAAAACAATGAGTTTTACAGTAGAAAAAGATAAAAATGTACGTGCGAAAGAAATTTTAAAAACAGTATATCAAGCATTATTAGAAAAAGGATATAATCCAATTAATCAAATTGTTGGATATATATTATCAGGAGACCCAACATATATAACAAGTAATAAAGATGCAAGAAATTTAATTCGTTTAATCGAAAGAGATGAATTATTAGAAAAAATGGTAAAAAATTATATAGGGTTAGATGAATAATATGCGAATACTTGGATTAGATTATGGTGATGCAAGAGTAGGTGTAGCAGTATCTGATGCATTACGGTATAACTGCACAAGGGCTTGAAACAATACATCATAAAGGAAATGATAAGTTAGTATTAAAAAGGCTAGAAGAAATAGTAAATCAATATGAAGTGTCTAAGATTGCTATTGGAATGCCTTTTAATATGAATGGAACAAGCTCTATAAGAGTTGAAGTTACTAAAAATTTTATTCATAAATTAAATTGCAAATTTCCTAAAATTGAAGTAATTGAAATTGATGAAAGATTAACTACAGTTGCAGCACATAAAACTATGAATTTTTTAGATATTAATAAAACTAAAAAAAGAGGAATAGTAGATACTATTTCAGCAGTATACATTTTAGAAATGTGTATAAATAAAAAAGTATAAGAACTTCTAATTGCTTTGCGACAGTCCCCTTAAGTAAAGGGGTCTTTACTTTACAAAAAAAGTATTTAAAAAATTTCAATAAACATTGCAATCAGTTCTAAAATAGTATATGATAGTAAAAAATGTAAATAATAAACTAAGTTATTAATGTTGTAGAAATACAAATTTATATAGAAAAAATTGAAAGGAGATTTTTAGTTATGGATGAAAATAATATTTCAGAGGAAGAATTAGATAACATCATAGTATTAAATGATGAGAATGGGGAAGAAGTTAAATTTGAATTTTTAGATTTAGTTGAGTTAGATGGAGAAGAATATGTAGTATTATTACCAGCTGATGAAAGTGATGAAGAAGAAGGAGAAGTTGTAATTCTTAAAGTTGAAGACACAGAATCAGAAGAAGAAGAATCTTATGTGAGTGTTGATGATGAAGAAATACTAAATAAAGTATTTGAAATGTTCAAAGAAAAATTCAAAGATGAATTTAACTTTGTTGATGAAGATACAAATAAATAAGAGTATAAAAAGTGAAAATCAGGCTTTATCCTGATTTTCACTTTTTATATTGGATGAATGTCAATAGTGGTGGTGGAAAACTATGAAAGTTTTCTGCCTCAGTTTTTTTTAATGCAATTTAATGTTTACACTAAAAAATAATATAACAGTAATCATAATGTACAGGTAGTTTGTATAATGTTTAAGGTAAAGGGTTGGTTGGTTATAAAAGAAAGCAATTTTTATTTATAACTATATGTGCCCTCAAAACAAATAGAGAAAGGAATGGATTTTTTTATGAAAGTAATAAGAATTAGTAAAAGAAAAATTATGATTTCTTGTATGTTGTTGATTATGTTTTTTATATTTTCAATTACAAGCAGTTCATTTGGAATGCAACATTATTATAAACTAGATTTTTCAACTGGACTTGTTACTGCTTCTAAACTTAATGTAAGAAGTGGACCTAGCACTAAATATAGCATTGTTACTACAGTAAATAAAAATGAGTATATACGTGTATTTGCAGGAGTTGGCAATTGGTACATCATTCAAACTGATAGTGACCATATAGGAGCTGTTAGTAAAGACTATGTTAAAGCAATTTATCCAAGTAGTAATAATTCGAATAGTACAAACCAAGGAACATCTGGAAATAATAATAATAATAATAATACTTCATCAAGTTTAAATGCAAATGAACAAGAGGTATTAAAGCTAATAAATGCTGAAAGAACAAAACAAGGATTACAAGAATTAAAAATAGATGCAGAAACCCAAAAGGTTGTACGAATTAAAGCACAAGATATGGTAGACAATAACTATTTCTCACATAATTCACCAACGTATGGTTCACCATTTGATATGTTAAAAAGTTTTAAAGTATCTTATAAAACTGCAGGAGAAAATATTGCAGGAAATTCAAATAATTCAGGAGCCGTAAATGCTTGGATGAATTCAGAACGGACATAAAGCAAACATATTAAATAGTAGTTATAATTATACAGGAATAGGGGTAGTAAGTAGCCCTAAATATGGTAAGATATATGTCCAAATTTTTATTGGCAGATAATATTTTTGCAATATTAATAAAAAATTCCAAAAAGTATTGATTTTTCTAATTAAAAAGGATATAATAAATATGCAAATATGAAAACTAGAAGAGTGGGAACAAATCCCACTCTTCGGTTGTATAGATAGGAGGTTTCTTTTGGCTAGTATTGAAGAAAGAGTAGAAAGCCTTTTAAAAGATAAAATTACAGAACTTGGATATGAACTTTATGATGTAGAATATGCAAAAGAAGGCAAAAATTATTTTTTAAGAATTTTTATCGATAGTGAAAATGGAATTGACTTAAATGACTGTGAAAAAGTAAATGACGGAATTATGGATCTATTAGATGAAGCTGATTATATTAAGGAACAATACTTTTTAGAAGTATCTTCACCAGGAATTGAAAGAGTAATTAGAAAAGATAAGCATTTCGATTATGCAATGGGAGAAAAAATAGAAGTAAATTTATTTAAACCACAAGTTGGTAAAAAATGCTTAGAAGGTATTTTAACAGGATATGATGAAACTCTGGTTACAATGATGTATGAAAATGATGAAATATCTATCCCAAGAAAAAACATTGCACTAATAAAAACAAAATATGATTGGGATTAAAAAATGAAAATAATATGTAGGGGCGGGCGCCGTGTCCGCCTTAACAAATACATATAAAATACAAAAACAATGTAGAAGCAAGCATCGTTTGTCCACAAAAGAAAATATGTAGGGGCAGACGCCATCGTCTGCCCGATAGAGAACGTAAATTAAAAAAATATATAAATAAAGGGAGGAAGAAGGTATGAAAGCGATAGACAATAAAGAATTAGTTTTAGCATTAGAAGAATTAGAAAATGAGAAAGGAATTAAAAAAGCATATTTAATTGAAGCGATTGAGCAAGCATTAGTAACAGCTTATAAAAGAAACTTTGATTCAGCAGAAAATGTAAAAGTGGTTATGGATAGTGAAACTGGAGCAGCTCACCTATATGCTGTAAAAGAAGTAGTAGAAGCAGTAGAAGATTTTAAATTACAAATAGGCTTAGATGAAGCAAAAACAATTAGCAAAAAACTAGAAATAGGTGATACTGTAGATATTGAGTTAATACCAAAGGATTTTGGTAGAATTGCAGCTCAAACAGCTAAACAAGTTATTATTCAAAAATTAAGAGAAGCAGAAAGAGAAATAGTATTTACAGAATTTAATGAAAGAAAAGGTGAAATAGTTTCAGGACTTGTTCAAAAAGCTGACCCTAATATTATAGTAATGGATTTAGGGAAACTTGAAGGGATAATGCCAGCGAAAGAACAAATACCTACTGAAAAATATAGTGTAAATGATAAAGTAAGAGGATATGTTTTAGATGTTGTAAAAGGATTAAAAGGAACACCACAAGTAATTGTATCAAGAGCATGCCCAGACTTTGTTAGAAAATTATTTGAATTTGAAATACCAGAAATATATGAAGGACTTATTGAGATAAAGAGTGTATCACGTGACCCAGGATATAGAAGTAAAGTTGCAGTATATTCAAATAATGAAAATATAGATCCAGTTGGTTCTTGTGTAGGACAAAAAGGTGTTAGAATTCAAAATATAATAAGTGAATTAAATGGAGAGAAAATAGATGTAATTGAATGGAATAAAGACCCATCAATATATATTGCATCGGCACTTCTTCCAGCACAAGTTATGGCAGTGGATATAAAAGAAGAAGAAAAATTTGCACAAGTTATTGTTCCAGATGACCAACTATCACTTGCAATTGGAAAATCAGGTCAAAATGCTAGACTTGCAGCGAAACTTACAAATTGGAAAATTGATATAAAGAGCGAATCTCAATTTAGAGAAATGATAGCAAATATGAGTGAAGAGGAATAAATTATAGCCTATAACTAATATTATAGTGGAGGTAAAGGAAATCATGAAGAAAATGCCACAAAGAACATGTATGGGGTGTAATACAAAAAAAGATAAAAAAGATTTTATAAGAATTGTAAAAAATAAAGATGGTGAAATAAATATTGATAAAACTGGAAAGATGGAAGGCAGAGGAGCATATTTGTGTAATGATATTAAATGCCTTGAAACTGCTATAAAAATTAAAAGAATTGAAAAGGTATTTGAAACCAAAATAGATAAGGATATTTATGAGAAATTAAGAGGTGTAATGATTGACGGAAAGTAGAGTTTTTGGGTTACTTGGACTATCTGCTAAAGCAGGAAAAATATGCTTTGGAAAAGATGCATGTACTGATTTGATAGAAAAAAGAAAAATTAAACTTGTAATAGTAGCTATGGATGCAGCAGATAGAACTAAAAAAGATGTAAAGTTTATTTGTGATAATAACAATACTAAAATTTGTTTTTATGGAACAATTGAAAGTTTAAGCAAAGCAATAGGAAAAAGTAATAAAGCAATAATAGGTATTAAAGAAGAAAATTTTGCAAAGCAAATAGAGAAAATAATTAATGGGGGTGAAGTTATTGGGTAAGATTAAAATACATGAATTAGCAAAAAAAATAGGCTTAACCAGTAAAGAAATTTTAGAGAAAGCAACGAAACTAGGGATTGATGTTAAAAATCATATGAGTTCAGTAGAAGATGATACAGCAGTAAAAATTGAAGAAAGCTTTAAAGGTGCATCTAAAAAAGAAGCAGAAAGTAAAGCTAGCACTAAAAGTGTTAAAGAAGAAATCAAAAAAAGTGATAATACATCTTCTAAAGATACAAAAAAGAAAAATGAAAAACCTAGTTCGCCAGTTATTATAAGAAGGGAAGTTATAATATCTGAAGAGGAAGAAGCAAGATTAAAAGAGGAAGAAGAGAGAAAAAGAAGAGAAGAACATAAAAAACAAGTTGGTTTTGTAGAAAGAAATACAAACAAAGACTATAATATAGTTTATAGAAACAAACCAACAAAACCATTAACAGTAAGTGAATTATTTGGGTTAAAAAAAGAAACAAAAGAAGAACTTAAAGAAGAGAAAAATGTAGAAACTAATGAAACAATAAAAGTTGATGTAGAAGCTAAGGTAGAAAAGGTTAAAGAAGAGCCAAAAGAAATAAAAGAAGAGGAACCAAAAGAGGAGATGGCACGTGAACCAAAAATTCAAGCTACTACAAAAAATGAAGAAACTGTAGAAAAAAGTGTAAAAACTCAATATGAGGCAAGACCAAGTAATCGTCCAAACAATGATAATAGAAATAATAATGCATATAATAATCAAGGTAGAAATTTTGGAAACAACGGATACAATCAAAATAGAAACAACAATAATGGTTTTAGAAATAACAACCAAAGCGGTGGTTATAATAATCAAAATGGTGGTTATAATAACCAAGGTAGAAACTTTGGGAATAATCAAGGAAGAAATGGATTTAATAGAAATGGAGATAGAAACTTTGGGCAAAACAACCAAGGTGGATTTAACAGAAATAACCAAAATAGAAATGGTTTTAGAAATAATGATGGATATTCAAAACGCCCTCTAGATGAAAAAGGTATAGAAAAGAATATTAAAAACATTATGACAGATGTTGTAGAAAAAGAGACAGTAAGAGAATACAACAAAAATATTGACAAACAAAAACAAAACAGATTAGAAGAAAATAAAGCTAAAAAAGCTGGAAGACAAAGAAGACAAGATAATGGATTTGATGAAGATAAATTAAAAAGCTTAAAACAAAGAGATAATTTATCTAATATGTTTGATGATGTAGAAGGTGGAATGTTAGATTATTATGATTTAACAACACAAAGAGGAAAGAAAAACAAAAAGAGATTAAATAAATCTGATGAACCAAGAGTAAAACAAAAAATATTTGAACTTACAGAAATTACAATAGAAGACCCAATAACAGTTAAAGACTTAGCGGCTGAAATGAAAAAACAGGCAGCAGATGTTATTAAAAAACTATTAGGATATGGTGTTCTTGCTACAATAAATAATGAAATAGACTTTGATACAGCATTCTTAATTGCAGGAGAATTTGGAATAACTGCTAAAAAGAAAGAAACTGTAACAGAAGAAGATATTTTATTTGATGATACAGAAGATACTGAAAGCGAATTACAACCAAGACCACCAGTTGTAGTTGTTATGGGACACGTTGACCATGGTAAAACTTCACTTCTTGATGCAGTTAGACAAACAAATGTAATAGAAGGAGAAGCAGGAGGAATTACGCAACATATAGGTGCTTATAAAGTAAAAATTAATGATAGAGAAATCACTTTCTTAGATACTCCAGGACACGAGGCATTTACAAGTATGAGAGCCAGAGGTGCACAAGTTACAGATATTGCAATACTTGTTGTTGCAGCAAATGATGGTGTTATGCCTCAAACAGTAGAAGCAATAAACCACGCAAAAGCAGCTGGAATTCCAATTATAGTAGCATTAAATAAAATTGATGTTGAAGGAGCAAATCCAGAAAAAGTAAAACAAGAACTTATGAAGTATGAATTAGTACCAGAAGAATGGGGAGGAGATACAATATTTGTAGAAATTTCAGCTAAGAAGAAAATAAATATTGATACTCTACTTGAAATGGTATTATTAGTTGCAGATATGAAAGAACTAAAAGCAAATCCAAACAAACAATCAAAAGGTACAGTTATAGAAGCAAGATTGGATAAAGCAAGAGGACCTGTTGTTTCAATGCTTGTACAACGTGGTACTTTAGATGTTGGAGATACAATCGTTGTTGGTTCTACAATAGGTAGAATTAGAGCAATGACAGATGATAAAGGAAGAAAAGTTAAAAAAGCAGGACCTTCAACACCAGTTGAAATAACTGGTTTAACAGAAGTTCCAGAAGCAGGAGATACTTTCTATGAAGTAAAAGATGAAAAAACTGCAAAACATTTAATAGAAAGAAGAAAACGTACTCAAAGAGAAAAATCAATAAATGCTACTTCAAGGGTAACATTAAATGATTTATTTGAACAAATAGAAAAAGGACACTTAAAACAATTAAACTTAATAGTAAAAGCAGATGTTCAAGGTTCAGTAGAAGCTGTAACACAAAGTTTAGAGAAAATATCAAATGAAGAAGTACAAGTAAAGGTAATACATGCAAATGTTGGTGGAGTTACAGAATCAGATGTTACACTTGCAAAAGTATCTAATGCAATTATAATAGCATTTAATGTAAGACCAGATCCAATTGCTAAAGATGTTGCTAAAAAAGAAGAAGTTGAAATTAAACAATACTCAGTTATATACCAAGCAATTGAAGATGTTGAAGCCGCAATGAAAGGAATGTTAGATCCAGTCTATGTTGAAAAAGTAATAGGAACCGCAGAGATTAGACAAACATTTAAAGTAAGCAGTGTTGGAACAATTGCTGGATGCTATGTAATAGATGGAAAAGTGGCAAGAAATGCAGGAATAAGAGTAATTAGAGACAATGTTGTTATACATGATGGAAAACTAATTTCACTTAAGAGATTTAAAGATGATGCAAAAGAAGTTACAAAAGGTTTCGAATGTGGTCTTCAAATTGAAAATTATAACGATATTACTGAAGGAGATACATTAGAAGTTTATATTATGGAAGAAGTAAAGAAATAATAATGACAAAATAATTATTATAATGATAAAAGATAAATAAAAATAAACGTAGGGGCAGGCCCTGTGTCTGCCATTTTCTTCGAAGAAATACCTGATAATTATTGAAAAAATAACAGGAATAGTGAATGTATTATTGTAATATGTGAAAATGTAAATAAAAAGGGCGGACACAGGGACTGCCCCTACAAATTGAATTTTAATAATCGGTAATAAAGGAGGCAAATATGCCAAATAATAACACAAGATTTGAAAGGATTAATGAGGAATTAAAAAAAGAAATTAGTCATATAATTAGCTATGAACTTAATAATCCTAATGTAACAGGTTTGATAAGTGTTACAAAAGCAAAAATCACACCAGATTTAAAATATGCTAAAGTATATGTTAGTATTCTAAATTCTAAAAACATAAAAGAAACATTAGCAGGGCTTAAAAAATCTTCAGGTTATATAAGAACAGAAATTGCAAAAAGAATAAATTTAAGAATTACACCAGAACTTATATTTGAACTTGACGATTCACTTGAATATGGTGCAAAAATAGATTCTATATTAAGAGATATAATGAAAGATATAAAACCAAAAGAAATGGATGAAGAATAAACTGCTATCATATATAAATAATGTAGGGGCAGGCCCTGTGTCTGCTCTATCATATGAAAGAAAGGAAATGTTAAATGACATTAGATAATATAAAAGAGGAAATAGAGGGTGCTGGTAAAATTGTAATATTAACGCATGAATCACCTGATGGAGATGCAATTGGATCATCACTTGCAATGTATAATGCCCTAAAACAACTAAATAAGGAAGTAGACCTTATAATACCAGAATATCCTGAAACATTTAGCTTTTTAACAGGGGCAGACGAAATAAAAAAAGAAGGCGACGAATATTATGATTTAGCAATAGCACTTGACGCAGCTGATATAAAAAGATTAAATGGTTTTGCAAAATATTTTGAGAATGCAAAAGTAACAATTAATATAGATCATCATGGAAGTAATAAAATGTTTGCAGATTACAATTTTGTAAATCCAGATGCACCTGCATGTTGCCAAATATTAATACTAGTTTTAGAATTTTTAGGTGTAAATATAACAAAAGAAATAGGAACTTGCTTACTTACTGGTATTATTACAGATACAGGTGGGTTTAAATTTGCAGGTACATCAAAGGAAACTTTTGAATTTACTTCATGGCTATTAAGTATAGGAGTAAATGTAGCAGAGGTTTATAGAAAAGTTTTAGAAGTAAGAACAAAAGGAAATTTTGCACTTATGAGACTTGCTATAGATAGATTAGAATTATTAGAAGATGGAAAAATAGCTTTTACATATATAACAAAAGAAGATGAAGAAAAAGTTCAAGCTAAAAATGGTGACCATGATGGACTAGTTGATATAGGAAGAACAATAGAAGGAGTAGAGGTTTCTATATTACTAAGAGAAGCGGATGGGTTCTTCAAAGGCTCTCTTCGTTCAAATGAATATGTTAATGTATCAGATGTGTGTATGATGTTTGGCGGAGGAGGACATATGAGAGCAGCACGGATGTTCAATTTATCTACCACTTTTAGAAGCTAAAGAAAAATTGATAAATGAGGTTAAAAATTATTTGAAATAGAAAAGATAAAAATATGGATGGAATTATAGTAATAAATAAGGAAAAAGATTACACATCACATGATGTTGTAGCAATAGTAAAAAAAACACTAAATGAAAAAGTAGGGCATACTGGAACGCTTGACCCAAATGCTACAGGAGTATTACCATTACTTATTGGAAAAGGTACTAAATTGTCTAAGTACTTAATAGAACACGATAAAACATATAAAGCAACTTTAAAATTAGGTATTAGTACTTCTACAGGGGATATAACAGGTGAAGTTTTTGAGAGAGAAGAAGTAGGGGAAAACAAAATCACAGAAAATTTGATAAAGACAGCTTTACAATCTTTTAAACGGTGAACAAGAGCAATATCCACCAATGTATTCTGCAATTAAAGTAAATGGAAAGAAACTATATGAATATGCAAGAATGGGGAAAGAGGTAGAAGTTAAACCTAGAACAATAAATATATATAATATATATTTAGAAAAATTTGATAGTAAAAATAATGAGATTGTATTTATAGTAGAGTGTTCAAAAGGCACATACATACGAACCCTATGTGAAGATATTGCAAAAAGATTAAATACAATTGGTTGTATGAAAGAATTAGAAAGGCTACAAGTAGGTAGGTTTAATATAGAAAATTCTATAAAAATTGGAGAATTAAAAGAGAATAAAGATAATCAAGAATTTATAAAAGAGCATTTTATAGAATTTGAAGAGGTACTAAAGGATAAGCCAAACTGTATATTAACAGATAAAGAAACTACGCAATTTTTAAATGGAATAAAGCTAAAAAAGGATTTACAAGATGGTATATGTAGAGTATATGATGTAAATAATGAATTTATAGGAACAGCAGAGGTGGAAAAAGGATCTTTAAAAAGAGATATAGTAATTCTTTAAAAAAATACTTGTCAAAAACTGATTAAAGTGATAAAATAAAGTACATAATAATTAAAGACCATAAAAAGGACAAGACAATAATGTAAAAGCTAAAGAGAGCTAGAGGTTGGTGTGATTCTAGTAGCATAATAAGTTATAAGTTATCACCTTTTTGTTATTTGTTTGAAAATTAAAAGTAGAACAAATCGTGTAGCTTACGTTATAAAGCAATTAAGAGAGAAATAGCTAGTGTTATTTCTAAATTAGGTGGTACCGCGGAATATAATATCCATTTCGTCCTATAACATAGGATGGAATGGATTTTTTGATTAAATTAAGGAGGAAAATATATGTGTGAAGAAAAAAAAGATTATGGAAAAACATTAAACTTACCAAAAACAGACTTTCCAATGAGAGCAAGTCTACCAGAAAATGAGCCAAAAATATTAGAAGAAGTTTTTGAAAATGGTTTGTATGAAAAAATGCTTAAAAAGAATGAAGGGAAAGAGCCATTTGTTTTACATGATGGTCCTCCATATGCAAACGGAGAAATACATTTAGGTCATGCTTTAAATAAAATTCTAAAAGATACAATAGTAAGATATAAAAACTTACAAGGATACTATACACCATATGTACCAGGATTTGATACACATGGTATGCCAACAGAAAAAAAGGCAATAGAGAAATTAGGATTAAACAGAGATGAAATACCAGTAAATACATTTAGAGATACTTGTAAACAATTTACTGAAGATTATAAAGATAAACAAATAGTAGGATTTAAACGTTTAGGCGTATTAGGAGATTGGGAAAATCCATATATAACATATCAACCTCAAATGGAAGCGAAACAAATAGGTGTATTTGCAGATATGTATAAAAAAGGATATATATATAAAGGATTAAAACCAGTATACTGGTGTACAGACTGTGAAACAGCTCTTGCGGAAGCTGAAATTGAATATAAAGATGTAAATTCAAATACAGCATATGTAAAATTCCCTGTAGTAGATGCTAAAGGACTATTTGATGAAAAAGATACATCAATAGTAATTTGGACAACAACACCTTGGACACTACCTGGAAATATGGGAATAACAATAGGTCCAGATTTTAAATATTCAGTAGTAGATATAGGAAAAGAAAAAGTAATAATAGCAACTGAACTTGTTAAAACCGTTATGGAGAAAGCAGGTATAGAAGAATTTAAAATAGTAGCTGAATTTGAAGGAACTAAACTTGAGGGAGTACTATGTAAGCATCCATTCTTAGATAGAACTTCAAGAGTAGTACTTGGAAGTGATGATACAATATTAGTAGAATTAGGTACTGGTACAGGTGCAGTACACACAGCGCCTGGATATGGTAAAGAAGACTACCTTTGTGGATTGAAAAATGGATTAGATATAGTAGTAACAGTAAATTCAAAAGGACATCAAACAGAAGAAGCAGGACAGTTTTCTGGAATGTATTATGCAAAATCAGATAAAGAAATAATAAAGTGGTTAGATGAAAATGGATATTTACTAACCAGTGAAGTTGTAAATCACTCATACCCACATTGTTGGAGATGTAAACATCCAGTAATATATAGAGCAACAAACCAATGGTTTGCATCTGTTGATGGATTTAGAAAAGAAACTCTAGAAGCAATAAAAGGTGTTAAATGGTATCCTGCTTGGGGAGAAGAAAGAATAACAAAAATGGTTGAAGACAGAAACGATTGGTGTATATCTCGTCAAAGAACATGGGGGGTACCAATACCAATATTCTACTGTAAAGATTGTGAAAAAGAATATGTAACTCCTGAAAGCTTAGAAAAAGTTCAAAATATATTTAAAGAACAAGGTTCAAATGCGTGGTTTGGATTATCTGAAAAAGAATTAATGCCAATAGGTGCAAAATGTTCTCATTGTGGTAGTACAGAATTTAAAAAAGAAACAGACATAATGGATGTATGGTTCGATTCTGGTTCTACACATGAATCTGTACTTGCGGAGCGTGGTCTTCCAGAAGCTAACCTTTACCTAGAAGGAAGTGACCAATACAGAGGATGGTTCCAATCATCAATATTAACTTCTATTGCAATAAAAGGGAAAGCACCTTATAAAGAAGTTATAACACATGGATATACAATTGATGAGCAAGGAAGAAAAATGTCTAAGAGTCTTGGAAATGGGATAGATCCAAAAGATGTTATAAACGAATCTGGAGCAGATGTATTAAGGTTATGGGTATTATCATCAGATTATAAATCAGATATAAGTGGTTCAAAAAATATAATAAAACAAGTAACAGAAGTTTATAGAAAAATACGTAATACTGCAAGATATATTTTAGGAAATATAAGTGATTTTGATGTAAATAAACCAGTTGCATATGAAGATTTACAAGAAATCGATAAATGGGCACTTACAAGACTTAATAAACTTATTAAAGATTGTACTGAATCTTATGATGTATATGATTTCCACAATGCGTATCATGCGTTAAATCAATTCTGCGTTGTAGATATGAGTGCTTTCTATCTAGATATAATAAAAGATAGATTATACACAGCAAAAACTGATTCTATCGAAAGAAGAGCAGCACAAACTGTAATGTATGAAATATTATCAAGTCTAGTTAGAATACTTGCACCAATGATATGTTATACAGCAGAAGAAATTTGGAAGTTTATGCCACACAAGAGTGGAGAAAATGCTGAAAGTGTAATGCTTGCATATTATCCTAAGGTAAATCCTAAATATGATAATAAAGAACTTGAAGAAAAGTGGGCAAAATATATTAAAATAAAAGATGAAGTAGCTAAAAAACTTGAAATTGCAAGAGCAAATAAAGAAATAGGATTATCACTTGCAGCAAAAGTAATTCTTTTCGCAGATGGAAAGGACTATGAATTTATTCAAGGAAAAGAAGAACTTTTAAAGGAAATATTTATAGTTTCAGATGTCGAAATTAGAGAAGGAAAAGAAGAAGCGGATAAAGACTCTATAGTTGGAGTAAAAGTAGAACAAGCACCAGGAGAAAAATGTGAAAGATGTTGGATGTACTCTGAAACAGTTGGAGAGGATAAAGAAAATCCTACAATCTGCCATAGATGTAGTGAAAATTTAAAATAGTATACTATAAAAGACCATAGGAACACGTGATAGTTCCTATGGTCTTTTACTTTGGCTTCTACCATTTTAGTATTTTTTTGAAAATTTTCCATATAATATTAAGAAAGTACTTGACAAAATAAAATATAGTGGTAAAATGTTAGACGAAGCTAACAAAAAAGAAAAGAGGTAAACAAATGGAAAAATTAAGATATTTTGACCATGCAGCAACTACTGCTACTAAGGAAGAAGTAGTAAAAGAGATGCTTCCATATTTCACATTAAATTTCGGAAATGCGTCATCTATTTATAGTATAGGTAGAAAATCTAAAAAAGCAGTAGAAGATGCAAGAGATAAAGTAGCACATGCAATAGGAGCTGGACCTAAAGAAATTTATTTTACATCTTGTGGAAGTGAAAGTGATAATTTAGCTATAAAAGGTGTAGCATATGCAAATAGAGAAAGAGGAAATCATATTATAACTACAAAAATAGAACATCCAGCAGTATTGCATACATGCCAAAGTTTAGAAAAACAAGGATTTAATGTAACATATTTAAATGTAGATAGTGAAGGTTTAATAAGCCTAAAAGAATTAGAAGAAGCTATTATAGATAAAACAATATTAATTTCAGTTATGTTTGCAAATAATGAAATTGGAACATTACAGCCTATCAAAGAAATAGGAGAAATTGCAAAAAAACACAATATATATTTTCATACAGATGCAGTTCAAGCAATTGGGAATGTTAGAATAGATGTAAATGAATTAAATATAGATTTACTTTCAATGTCAGCACATAAATTTTATGGCCCAAAAGGTATGGGAGCATTATATGTAAGAACAGGAGTTAAGTTTGATAAAATACAAGATGGAGGGCATCAAGAAAGAAATAAACGTGCAGGGACAGAAAACCTTGCTGGAATTGTAGGAATGGGAAAAGCAATTGAACTTGCATATGAAAATTTTGATGAATATAATAAAAAACTTACAGATTTAAGAGATTATTATATATCACAAGTAGAAGAAAAGATACCATATGTAAGACTAAATGGTCATAGAACAAAAAGACTTCCAGGAAATGCTAATATTTCATTTAGATTTATAGAAGGAGAATCTCTACTTTTAAACCTAGATATGAAAGGAATATGCGCATCAAGTGGTTCTGCCTGTACATCAGGTTCTCTAGATCCATCACATGTTTTACTTGCAATAGGACTACCTCATGAAATAGCACATGGATCACTTAGAATAACTATAGGAGAAGAAAATACCAAAGAAGATATAGATTTCTTAGTAAATACATTAGTAGAAGTAGTAGAAAGATTAAGAAATATGTCACCATTATATGAAGATTTTGTAAAGGGAAATAAAGATTTGCCTTAGGCAAAAGAGAATGATTAATAATAAAATATGTAGGGGCAGGCCCTGTGTCTGCCCAAAATGAAAGAAATATTAAATGCAAATATATGTAGGGGCAGGTCCTGTGTACGCCCAAAAGAATAAAAAGAAAAGAGGTAGTAATAATGTATTCAGAAAAAGTAGTAGATCATTTTACAAATCCAAGAAATGTTGGAGAAATAGAAAATGCAGATGGGGTAGGACAAGTTGGTAACCCTGTTTGTGGAGATATAATGAAAATATATTTAAAAATAGAAAATAATATAATAGTAGATGTGAAATTTAAAACTTTTGGTTGTGGAGCAGCAATTGCAACAAGCAGTATGGCAACAGAATTAATAAAAGGAAAATCAGTGATTGACGCACTAGAACTTTCAAATAAAGCGGTAGTAGAAGCATTAGATGGACTTCCACCTGTGAAATTACATTGTTCAGTACTTGCAGAAGAAGCAGTAAAATCAGCAATACTAGATTATTATAAGAAAATAGGAAAAGATACCAGTGAATTAGAAAAGAAATGTAATGTGGGATGTACAAGCTGTGCACATAGTCATGATATAGAAGAATAGGGATAGTTATACATAATACTTGCAAGTTTACGAAAAGTGTTATATAATATAAATATCTTTAAAAAACAGAATCCTAAGTATGGAAGGAGAAAAACACTATGAAAAAAATCACTACAACAATGGAACTCATTGAAAGCTTGGATCGAGGCGTTGATGAAGGCAAGCTACGGAGAAGACTTGTAGTGCACCTGAAAAACGGATTTTATTCCTGTGCAGTATATACAGACCAGGTCAAGCATCCGGATACTAGGGTATATGAAGCTGGAAAAATCGTAATGGAACGTTTTGCTACGATAGGCGTGCATGCCCATGAAAAAGACTCAGAGGAATATACGGTTCTGGCGGGCAAGGTTATATCTAACGGCGTGGTGTATGGACCTGGGCAAACCATGATCTGTAAAAAAGGTGAAACACATTCTTGCACAAATGTTGCCAGTGGCGAATCTGTATTGCGGTTCGTCAAAAGAATGTAGGAGAAGGGCTTTTGCCCAACTCCTTTTTTATATCGTTTTTTCTATTATATCAATTAATTTTTCAACAATTTGTATAGCATTAGATGCAGCACCTTTTCTTATATTATCTGCAACAACCCATAAATTGATTCCACTTTCAACACTATAATCTCTACGAATTCTTCCAACATATACTTTATCATGCCCATTTGCATTTGTTGCAAGAGGATATACATTATTATTAACATCATCTTGAACAATAATACCAGGTGCATTTTTTAATGTATTAACTAATTCTTCCAAATCGAAATCATTTTCAAATTCTATGTTAATGCTTTCACTATGAGAGTTTACAACTGGAACTCTTACAGTAGTTGCAGTTATTTTTAAATCTGGTTTTTTCAAGATTTTTCTTGTTTCATTTATCATTTTTTCTTCTTCTTTTGTGTAACCATTATCTAAAAAAATATCTATATGTGGTAAGCAGTTATTTAATATTGGATGAGGGAACTTTTTATTTGGTAATCCTTTCATACCATTTTCCAAATCGTCTACACCAGATTGCCCAGCACCAGAAACAGCTTGATAAGTAGAATAAACAATTCGTTTAATTTTATATTTATCATCTAGTGGTTTTAAAGCAACGACAGCTTGAATTGTTGAACAATTTGGATTTGCTATAATTCCTTGATTAGTTTCTATTTCTTCAGGATTTACTTCAGGTACAACCAAAGGAACATTTTTATCCATTCTAAAAGCACTACTATTATCAACAACCACACAGCCTTTTTTTGCAGCAATAGGAGAAAATTTCTTTGAAGTCTCTCCGCCTGCAGAGAATATTGCAAAATCAAAACTTTCATCAAAAGAATCTTTTTTTAGTTCACGAACAGTATAATCTTTTCCCATAAAATTAATAGTAGAACCAGCTGACCTATAAGATGCAAAAAATACATATTCTGAAATAGGTAAATTTTTTTCTTCAAGAACTTTAATAGCAGTTCTTCCAACAAGACCAGTAGCACCAACAAGTGCAAGTTTATATTTTTTATTTTCCATAAGAGTCACCTCTTTGTAGATTATATAAAAGAAAATATAGTCATATTTTCCATATCTCTATTATATGATAACTTGTAAAATATAGGAACAGTTTTTAGTAAAATAAATTCCGTTATTTACTTTTTAACGGAATTGTCTATTTCATTTAAGAAATCAATATAATTGTAAAGAAAAAATATCAAACAAAACATATAAATTTACGATATTTTTTGTTAAATTAAAAACATATATTGACAACATAATACTAGTCAATATAAAATATAAACAGTAAAGTTGTTAAAGTATATAAAATATAAAAATGTTCATACTATACTAAGGAGGAAAATTCAATGTACAAAAAGAAAAAGCAAAAGAATAATAAAATATATGTAAGAGAAAATGGTATTACATTAATAGCTCTAATAATAACAATAATAATACTTTTAATATTAGCAGGAGCAACAATAAATGCATTAATAGGAGAAAATGGATTATTTAAAACAGCAAAAAAAGCAGGAGAAGAATATATAAAGTCGCAGATAAAAGAAGAATTAGAAGTAGAGATTGCAAATATACAAAGTAAAAAGATAGCAAAAGGAGAAGAATTTTCAAGAGAAGATTTATGGGAATTACAAAAAATAGGAGTAATAATCAATTCTATTGAGATACTAGAAGAAGGAGAGTATAAAGATTATTATTTTACAATAGATGAAAATTATGTAGTTACAATAGGTGGAAAAAATGATGCAATAAAGCCAAAAATAGAACTTACGAAAGATACAGAAGAAATAGTAGAAGAAGTAACAATAAGAGTAAAAGTAACAACAGAAGATGGAATAATAGAATTAGTAACAAAACCAGATGGAACTGAAACTAAAGAAACAGAATTTGAATATAAAGTAAAAGAAAATAAAACCTATACATTTGTAGCAAAAGGAAGTAATGGTGGTAGGGCAGTAGAAAGTATAGAAATAACAAATGTAAAAGAAATAGTAGCAGAACCAATAATAAAATCAAATTTTGGGTATCCAGTTTTAACATCGAGTGGAATAGTAAGTAGTGGTGAAACTACAATAATATTTGATAATAAAACAGGACTAGAGAATTATTATAGTATAGATAATGGAACAACATGGAATAAATATACTGGTTCATTTAATGTTACTCAAGAATCAACAATAAAAGCTAAATCTGTAAAGAATGGAAATATTTTAGCTGAATCGAGTTTGGATGTTAAGATTTATGCAGATAGACTTCCAGATGTTGCCTATGATGGTAACGAAGAAACAGGGTGGAACTATAGTGCAACAACTGCAGGTACAGGTATTTGCTATTTAACTGTAGATCAATCAGTAATAGGAAAAAGAATTAGAGTTTTGTTAAAACGTGATTATGATGCATGGTGTCATGGAGGTGTTTTGTGGGTTTTTGAAGACGGAACAGATGAGGAATTCGCTCATGTTGGTGAAAATAAAACTACTGATATTATTGTTACTATTCCCGAAAATGTTGTGAAAATTAAATGTTGGACACAATCTAATGCACAAATCTGTGAAATACAATTAGTAAATTAAATAAATATAGATTAAAATGTTGAGAATAACTATTTTCTCAACATTTTACTTTAATTAAACATAACTATTGAAAAAAAATTCTCTTTATGATATAAGTTAATAAGGAAAATTATAAATAAAAGAAAGAAGAACAATGAAAAACATAAAAGATTATAACTTAGAGGAATTAAAGCAGGAATTTGTAGCTTTAGGGGAAAAGGCATATAGAGCAGAACAGGTATTTAAATGGCTATATGTATCAAATGTTACATCTTTTGACGAAATGAGCAATTTATCATTGGATTTACGAAATAAACTAAAGCAAGAATTTTCGATGTGTACATATAACATATTAAAAAAACAAGAATCTAGTGATGGAACAAAAAAATATTTATTTGATATTTTAGACGGAAATGCTATTGAAACTGTATTAATGAGCTATCATCATGGATATACTATATGTGTATCATCACAAATTGGTTGCAAAATGGGATGTAAGTTCTGTGCATCTACGGGTATACAGTTTGTAAGAAGTTTAACATCTGGAGAAATTGTAGAACAAATACTTGCAGTAGAAAGAGATACAGGGATTAAAATATCAAATATAGTATTTATGGGAATAGGCGAGCCTTTTGATAATTATGATAATGTATTAAATGCAGTTAGAATAATAAACAATCAAAAAGGACTAAACATAGGAGCACGCCATATAAGCATTTCAACAAGTGGAATAGTTCCTAAAATATATGATTTTGCAAATGAAGATATGCAATGTACATTATCTATATCTTTGCATGCAACAACAGATGAACAAAGAAGTACAATGATGCCTGTAAATAATGCATACAATATAGAAGAATTAATGAAAGCCTGTAAGTACTATATAAAAAAAACAAATAAAAGAATTTCTTTTGAATATGCACTTGCAAAAGATAATAACGAATCAATAGAAGATGCAAAACGATTAGTTAAATTGTTAAAAGGAATGATATGCCATGTAAACCTTATACCAATTAACAAGATAGAAAATGGAAAATTCACAAAATCTACAAATGAAAACATTTTAAAATTTAGAGATTACTTAAATGATAATGGAATAGTAGCTACAGTAAGAAGAGAATTAGGTTCAGATATAGATGCAGCATGCCGGACAACTTAGAAGAAAGAACTTAAAGAATAAGGAGGAATAATGAAAGTTTTTGCAAATACAGATATTGGAAAAGCAAGAGACATTAACGAAGACTTTTACTATATATCAAATGGCGAAGATTATTTAAAATTATACATCTTAGCAGACGGTATGGGAGGATATAATGGTGGAGAAATAGCAAGTAAACTTGCCACTTTATCTGTTAAAGGATACATAGAATCAAACTTTGATAAAATTGAACATACAAAAGAAGCAATAAGTGAACTTATAAAAAGTGCAATTGAATATGCAAATATGGTAGTGTATGAAAAAGCAAAAGAAAATGAAGAATTGTCTAATATGGGTACTACTATAGAGGTTTTGGTAATATATAATAATAAGCTGTTTATTGGGCATATTGGAGATTCAAGAATTTATCGAATTAGAAAAAACATAATAAGAAAATTAACAGTTGACCATAGTTATGTACAAGAATTAGTAAATGATGGAACAATAACAAAAGAAGAGGCTAGAAATCATCCTAAGAAAAATATGCTTATGAAAGCATTGGGATGTACACCTTATGTTGAACCAGACCTTACTATAAAAGGATTTTTAAAAGATGATGTTATTGTAATATGTTCAGATGGACTAACAAACATGTTAAGTGAAGAAGAAATATATAATACAGTTTTACAAAATATTGATAATAGTAGTAATGCACTAGTACATAAAGCAAATGAATTTGGCGGATATGATAATATTACAGTTATAGTAATTTATAACGACTAATAAAATTCTAAGGAGAGAGTAATATGAATTTAGAAGGTAGATTAATTGCAAATAGATATGAAATAATAGAAAATGTTGGAAATGGTGGAATGGCTACAGTTTATAAAGCAAAGGATCATATACTTAATAGATTTGTTGCAGTAAAGGTATTAAGAGATGAATTTACAACAGATAATGAATTTATAAAAAGATTTCGTTCAGAAGCACAAGCTGTTGCAAGTCTAACAAACCCAAACATAGTAGCAGTATATGATGTAGGAAATGAAGGAAATTTATATTATATTGTTATGGAACTTGTACAAGGAAAAACTTTAAAAGAAGTTATCCGGTGAAGAGGGAAAATTATCATGGAAATGGACTGTAAAAGTTGCAATCCAAATTGCTCAGGCACTTGAAACAGCACATAAAAACAACATTGTCCATAGAGATATAAAACCACATAATATTATAATAACAGAAGATGGAATGGCAAAAGTTACAGATTTTGGAATTGCAAAAGCAGTATCAAATTCAACTATAACAGCATTTGGAACAACACTTGGTTCTGTACATTATTTTTCACCAGAACATGCAAGGGGAGGTTTTACTGATGCAAAATCAGATTTATATTCTTTAGGTGTAGTTATGTATGAAATGTTAACAGGAAGAGTACCATTTGAGGCAGATACGCCAGTTTCAGTAGCCCTAATGCATATGCAAGAAAAAGCGATAGAACCTATCACATTAACACCTACAATACCTGTAGCAGTAAATAAAATTGTAATGAAAGCAATGCAAAAAGATGGAAACTTACGTTATCAAAGTGCAAGCGAAATGCTAAGAGATTTAAATATGGCAATCAAAAACCCAGATGGAAATTTTGTATTTATAAAAGATAATGAAAATGATTTTCCAACACAAAAAATACCTACAATACAAGGAAAAGAGTCAAATACACAAAAAAAGAAAAAGGAAAAAGGCTTGGGAGCTTTTATAAAAAAGCATAAAGTAATATCTAGTATAGCTGGAGGACTATTACTATTTATAGTAACAATAGTTATAACGTATTCTACATTACAACTTACAAAAGTAAAAGATGTACAAATTCCTAATTTAGTAGGAAAAACTAGTGAAGAAGCGAGAGTCTTAGCAGAAGATTCAAAACTTATCTATACAGAGCTTGAACCTGAGTTTAGTAAAGATGTAGAGGTAGGACGTATAATAAGACAAACACCAAACTTTGCAGAGAATTACAAAATAAAAGAAAAAACAGAAATAACAGTAGTATTAAGTAAAGGGCAAGAAATTACTACAGTACCAAAAGTAGTATTAATGAAAAAAGAAGATGCTATAGCTGCTTTAGAAGAAGCTCATTTATTTGCAGAAGTAATAGAAGAAACATCTAAAACAGTAGAAGAAGGATATGTAGTAAGCCAAGAAACTAAAGAAAATACTGAAATAAATGCAGGTGAAACTATAAAGATACACGTAAGTACAGGAACTGGTATAGAACAAGTAAGTATGCCATATGTAATTGGAAAAACAGAACAAGAGGCAAGAAAATTAATAGAAGATAGTAAATTAAAAGTAAAACAAGTAATATATGAAGAAGATAAAACAAAAGATGATGGGAAAGTTTTAAAACAAGATAAAGAAGCAGGTTCTACACTTGATGAGGGAACAGAGGTAATAATTACAGTAAATAAAATAGAACAATTAAAAACAGGAAAGGTAACAATAAATTTAAGGTCATTAACAGGTGGGTATACTGAACCAACAGGAAATACAGTAACGAGTACTGCTAAAAAAACAGTAGATGTAGAAGTAAAAGTTGGAGATGATAGTGTATTTAAAGGAACAAAATCTAAAAATGATACATTTGAAGTAGAAGTAAGCGGAATTGGTACTATAACTGTAAAGGTTTATATAGATGGAGTTTTAGGAAATAGACAAAAACAATTAAACTTGAATTCTACAAATCAAATTGTTTTTGAGTAAAAAACTTGACTTTTGTAAATAAAATGTATTATAATGAATATACTAAGTAAGATAGTTAATAACTATTAAAAGCGGTTTTACTCTTCCAATAAAAAAAGAGGCTTATAAAGTGGTTTTTACTCTTCCAATGAAAAAAAGAGGCTTATAAAGTGGTTTTACTCTTCCAACGAAAAAAAGAGATTTAAAAGATGGGGGTAGTTAGAAGATTTAGTCTTCTACTATTCCTATTATTTTTTTGGAGGTAAAAATGAATTGGTATATAGTAGATAAGGAATATGTAAATTATTTACATTCAATAGATAATAGAGTACAGAATATAGAGTATAGCGAAAGATTAAAACCATATATAGGAATAATATTGGAGATATACGATTATAAATATTATGTGCCTATTTCATCTACAAAGAAGAAATATTATAATGTAAAAAGTAATATAGATTTGTATAAAATAAAAAATAATGATAAAATACTAGGAGTATTAAATTTAAATAATATGATACCCATAAAAGAAAAGTACATAAAAAAGTTAAAATACAGTGAAATAGAACAATATAGAAGATTTAAAAATAAAGTAGATAAAGAAAAATATATAAATTTGCTTAATAGAGAATTGCAGATAATAAATAAAGAACAAGAAGAAATAAAGAAAAATGCTGAAAAGTTATACAATTATATTATAAAAAGACCAAAATCTAATATTGCAAAAAGATGTTGTAATTTTAAACTATTAGAAGAAAAAATATTGAATTATAGAAAGGATAACAAATGTTAGAAGGAGTTATTTTAAGTAATATTTCTAATATTTATATTGTAGAAGCGGATAACAAAATTTACAAATGTAATGCAAGAGGAAAGTTTAAAAATATAGATATTACACCTGTAGTTGGGGATAAAGTAAATATAGAATTATTGGATAAAGATAAAAATATTGCTATTATTACTGAAATATTAGAAAGATATAATTATATAAAAAGACCAAAACTTGCAAATCTTGCTAAACTTATATTGGTAGTATCTGCGAAACTTCCAAAGCCAGATTTACTAATGCTTGATAAACAATTAGCTTTTGCAGAGTTTCTAAATTTAGATGTTTGTATTGTTATTAATAAAATAGATTTAGAAAAAGAAGAGAAAATTAAAGAAATACAAAAAATATATACTGATATTGGATATAAAATAATTGTTACAAATGCAAAATCTGGACAGGGAGTAGATAGACTGCATAAAGAACTTCAAAATAATATAAGTGCATTTTCAGGAAATTCTGGAGTACGGAAAATCTAGTTTGTTAAATTCAATATTTAAGGAAACATTAACAGAAGAAGGGGAGATAAGTTCAAAAAATAAAAAGGGGAAAAATACTACTACACAAGTTAAATTATATAAAATAGATGAAAATACTTACATAGCAGATACACCAGGTTTTGCTACATTTGATATATATGAAATAGAAACAGGTGAGTTATATAAATATTTTAAAGAATTTGTAGAATTTGAAAAACAATGTGAATTCGTAGGCTGTACACATGTGAAAGAACAAAAATGCGGAATAAAAAAAGCAGTAGAAGAAAGAAAAATATCGAATTCAAGATATGAAAATTATATTAAAATATATAATGATTTAAAAGATAAGGAGGAACATAAATGGTAGAAATATCAACATCATTATTATCAGTAGAAAAAGAAAAAAGTATTAAAGTAATTTATGATTTAGAGGTTGCACATACAGACTATTATCATATAGATGTTATGGATGGACAATTTGTAGAAAATAATACAAGAGAGCTTATGAAATCACATGTAGAAGTAATTAAGCAAATATCAAATATACCAATAGATGTACATTTAATGGTACAAAATGTAAAAGAGTATGTAAATGAATATTTAGATATAATGCCTAATATTATAACTTTTCAATATGAGGCTTTAGAAACTAAAGATGCTGTTAGAAAAATTATAGACCATATAAAGAAGAATAATGTAAAAGTAGGAATAGCTATAAAACCAGATACAAAACTAAATGAAATATATGAATTTTTACCATATATCCATATGTTACTTATAATGACTGTTGAACCAGGAAAAGGAGGACAAGCTTTAATTAAAGAAACATTAGATAAAATAAGAACACTTAAAAGTTATATTAATGAAAATAATCTTGAAATAGATATAGAGGCAGATGGTGGAATTAAGCTAGAAAATATAGAAGATGTAAAAGAAGCAGGAGTAGATATTGCAGTTGTTGGAACAGGTATCATTAAAACAGATGATTATAAAGCAACAATAAGAAAGTTAAAAGAATAAGTGTACAACATTAAAGAAAGGTTATATATTTATTCCTATACAACTAATAAAAATGTAGAGATTTAAAAATCTCTACATTTTTTGTTATGATTAAGCTTCTACAGATTTTTCTTTTTTAGTTTTTTTAAATATATATGAAAGTAATGTTCCAAATCCAACTAGGCTAACGATTATATTAACAATTATACTAACATAAGGGATTTGTTGTAATAACCAAAGTATTAATGTAACTACTACTAAAGCAACTATTGTTAAATATTTTTTCTCAAAATTAAATTTTTCTTTTAATTTGAATGTAATACAAGTAGTAGTAATTGTAAATGAGATGGACATCATTAGCATAAATACAGCAAATATAGCAAATGCAAGAGAAATACCAATATAACTAAATAATAATGCAAAACTTACAAATATTGCTACAACAAATGCCAATAAACCAATTCCAAAAGATATTAAAGATTGTTTTCCAATATAATTTTTAGAATCTTCTATAAATTTTGGAGAAAGCCAAGCAATTAATAAGAATACTACAACTGTAAATAATATAGTTTCTAATAAATCTACTATTTTGTTTAATATTATTTCTTGAATAGATTCAGCATTTCCATTTTGCATATTAGAATAATAAATTTCGCCTTGTACTAATTCTTTTGATAATTCTAATTCTGTGTTACTTGAATAATGTAAATCTCCATATACTATTGCAGAAGAACCAGATGTAGTTTCAAAATTAAAGTTAGCAGCTTCTATAAAAGCATCTCTTCCAGCACCACCCATAAAATTAAAGGTATTTGCAAAAACTTTCAAATCTCTAATCATAAAAGAATTATAATTCATATCGATTTTATTTCCAGCAGCATATAAATCATTTGCGGCACCATTTAAGGTTAATTCATTTGCACAAGCATAAATTGATTGGACAATGTATGAATTTTCACTGAAAGTTACTTTATCTCCAAATACAAATAAAGAACCATTTACTCTACCAGTGATTTCAACATTTTTTCCAAAAATGAAAACATTACCATCTACATATTTATCCATTACAACATTGTTATCGAATAAATATAAATCTCCATTATATATTTCTGGTGTAGGGGTTGTTGAACCAGTAGTTTCACCTTCAGATATTGGTGTTCCGGTTTTCTTCAGATGTTGTTTGAGCATCACCTTCTACAGTTCTTGCATTATCACCTGGAACTATATCGTTAGTTGCAAAACTTAAAGTAGAGATAAGCATAATAATACAAGTTAATAGTATTACTAATTTTGTTTTGTTTCTTAACATAAAATTTCCTCCTAAATAATTTTATTTTATATGCTAAATCATATAACTAATTAAAGTGTTTGTCAATAAAAAGTGATGTGAAAATAGTAATTAAGAAAAAGTAGGGGTCGATGTTATCATCGACCCAGATTTATAAAGTATTTGGCTACTTTTTTGTTACTACTACATCTTTTTGCAAATAATAAGCACAATTGGAAGCTGGAGTTACTGTTTGTGAAGATACATTTTCAAAACAGCACTTACCGTCTTTTTGATAAACACAATTAGCTGAACAATTTATGTTTGTCAAAACAATCACCTCTTTAAAGGCTAGTATGTGTAGAGATTTTTATTTTATACATAAATATTAAATGATGTATGGGCGAGCATTGCTCGTCTGCTTGAATTTAAATTTATATATTTTGCTAATTTGCTTTAGAATTCCAAGTTTTACAATATTTTTGTAATGTACAAATATCACATTTTGGATTTCGTGAATCACAAGTATTTCTACCATGCCATACAAATAAGTGATTAATATCCTTCAAATATTCCTTTGGAAAAATCTTTAATAAATCTTGTTCAATTTTTTCTGGTTCACTTTTGCTAGAAAGCCCAAGCCTATTTGAAATTCTCTTCGCATGTGTATCAACAGCAATTCCTTCTGCACATCCAAAAGCTTCAAGCATAATAACATTTGCACATTTTCTTCCAACACCAGGAAGAGTTATTAATTCTTCCATTGTATGTGGTACTTCACCGTTAAATTCATCTACAATTTTTTTTGCACAAGCCTTTATATTTTTAGCTTTATTTTTATAAAAACCACAAGAATGAATTAATTCTTCTAATTCAAGAATATTAATATTTACAAAATCTTCAGGGGTAGTACATTTTGCAAATAGTACAGGTGTAACTTTATTTACTCTTTCATCTGTACATTGAGCAGAAAGCATAACTGCTATTACCATTTGGAAAGGAGTAGTAAAATTTAAGCTACAAGTAGCATCTGGATATGTATTTTTTAATATTTTTACAAGTTCTATAATTTCATTTTTATTTAATTTCATTCTATCACCTTTTTTCGATATTCTAATATAATATAAGTAAGGATTGGAGGTAAGGTATTATGTTTGGAATACTTAAAAAAACTTGTGGAGTGTGTCTTATAGGGTTAGGGCTTGGGATTTTGCTTGTTTTATTACTTCCAGTATCAGGGTGGCTATTTTTAATTGGAGTAGCAATCTTAATATTAGGTTTAATTTGGCTTTCGTGTTAAATATAGAAGAAGGAGAGTGTTATATATGCAAATAGTAGTTAAAAAAGTGCCTAAATTCTTAAGGGGATTTGTTAAACTAATCTTTGGAATAAAAGAATAGAATTACATAAGAATAAAACAAAAAAGTAGGTTATGCCTACTTTTTAATATATGTACGACAGGCATGTCGTTTAACTAATCGGTGAAAGTCCGTAGTGGAGGTATATATCGCCAACCACATAGAGAAGCACAAGCTATCCATCGTGAGGTGGAAGTAAAGGAAGTGTGTATCAAAATCTTGGCTCGATGAACAAAAACTTAATACCAAGGCTGTATAAGAGGGTAAGACTACATAACAAGCCAAAGCCCAAAAGATATACGTAACCTTATGCAGTAAATTAAGCGAGTAAAAGAGGAAAGTTAAACGACTTATCCTGTGAGGTATTATTGTCAATACCAAAATGTACAATTTGGGTAAAATATTTTTGTACAAAAAT